>NZ_RZSG01000809.1:0-2616 GCF_003997725.1 Mesorhizobium sp. M4A.F.Ca.ET.050.02.1.1 | reverse complement strand
TGACTACAGAGCCCACATCGTCTCCCTTGCCAATGGTGGTCAGACGTTGATCGTCTGTTGAGCATCGCGACACATAGAATTGAACTTTCTTCGATTCGTTGAGTGCCGCGAAGGTTTTGCCGTTCTCCTGGAGCTCGCCTGCCGACAGGGTCTCATTGAAGATTGCAGACAACGTCGATGAATCGTGCATCACATCAAAGAGATCCAAAATATGATCCGACTGGATCTGGAAAGGGAGGCTGATCGAGAGCGTCCGGAGTGATCTCATTTCCTGGAAGCGAAAGCCTATATCGAAAAGATGGAAGCGGCTTTTGGCTGAGCGCCTCTCGCCCTTCCATATGTTTATGTGGACCTCGACGCGCGGCGCGTAGCCGTTGGCGTCATCTGCAAGCGTGTCGTGCCAGATCGCGATACTACCTCGCATTTCGCTCCTTTAGCCCTCAATTGCCATGACGTCCGACGTTAGCTCTGCAACTGACCACAAAGTGATTAACTCTTCCGCCAACTATGGCGGGGGGACAATAGGATTCACATGCCGAGAACTGGTTCAACTTTCGTCCAGCTCGCCACGGCGGTGACGGGCTCGTCGACACTCAGCTATGCCTATGGCGCCAATGGCGCGCTGCTCACGCGCAAGCTCGGCAACGCCGGACCCTATCGGCACGCGCGGTCGCGGCCACCTCGATGTCTTCAAGGCCTTTGCCTTGTAGGGTAGGACATGGCCCAGGCGCAATGAAACGCCCATGATGGCGAAACCGAGATTGTCGAAATTATAGCCGGCCTACTCCGTCCGAGAAGCCGCCGGATAGGCCAAGCTTGTCGGTGATCAGGCCGAGTGACTCGATGCCGCCGATCAACACAGCGACGAGCACCAACACCAGCGTGATCGTCATGTTGTAGTGGGCTTGCGGATCGGCTTCACGAAGGCCCAGTGCAGGCCCGTCTGACAGCATCCCTAACCAGATGCCTCGGCGATCCGCGTCCTACCCGTCGAGCGTTGGATCATGCCACGCCGAGCCGCTCATTAAGACCAAGTTGTGCCCACGATTGGTGCGATCATATCGCCGGGTTCCGCGAGGAGTAAGATTCAAATGTTCTGCTGAAGAACGTCTCCGCCCTAAACGCATGGAGGGGCTGGTTTGTTGCGTCTATATAAGTATAATGTCCTTTATACTATCTAGTCGGGGCATCGCGTATGTATGACAACCGCGACGAAGGACCTTTCTTTTCCAGTCCTCGGGCGAACGGGCGGGGCACAGCCGATCCGTCGGATTGGCTAGCAATTCCCATCGCCCTGGCAATTATCGCAGCCATGGGCTTCTCCGCTTGGTGGGCGTCCGATCGCCTACTTGAAACACTGAGCCGGCAGTTCGCGACGGGCGGCATGCGTGAGGCTGCCTTGGCGGCGGTGGTTACCGTCTTCATCGCCGGCATTGCCTATTATGTGCGAGAGATCCGGAGGTGGTTGATCTATCCGACTATTGAAGTCGGAATCGGCGTCATGATGGCGATCTTAAGCGTGAAACCCAATCTGCCTCCGCTGGTGAACGTCCTGGCGGTGATCGGCGCCGTTCGCGTTACCATCGAGGGCATCAAGCGCTTTCGAGATTTCCGAGCCGAAGCACGTAAGCGTGCAGAGCAAGAGGCCTCCGCGCAAGGGAGTGGTGCCGAAGCCGCTCTTCCAAACCGCTTACCGGAGCCGGCGTAGAGATGCCACGTCCCATCGATTTTTCCGAAGCGGCCAATGGCGGCCACGGCATTTGGATGCCTCGGATTGGGAGGCACGTTTACTCACATAGGATTTGCCGCTTGCATTGCGTTCGCCAGACCCGAGGGCGAGGCTCATCACCATTTCGGCTTCTCGCCATCCTCAACGTCGGCGCCTGGCTCCGGGCATTCCCCCGTTCACGACAAGCCGGCCCTGTTGGGCGGCGATGCCACTGGCGAACTGGCGCCTACTTGGGCTGGGAAAGCTCCAGGTTCGGTCGGAATACCGCCCGGCTTCGGTGGCGGCGGGGGCGGCGACTTCGGCGACGACGGTTTGGGCGAGTTAGCCATTGAACTTCCTCTCGTTGATACGTGCAACTCAGTGTCTTGTTTGTTTCCAGATGGCGGGCGCCGGGTTTGTTTTGGATGGCGGGCCGATGTAAAGGAGATGGATTGAACGTCATTTCTGGTGGAGGTTGCGTTCGCCGATCCCGAGAGGAAGACAATATCGAAGTCGACGCCCCGCTTCGTAGTTTTCGTGACGCCGAAGTCCGCGCCATACTGGACGTTGTCCACCTGACCCAAAGGATAGGATGGAGAGTTGACTTCCAGACCGGAGATAATGGGATGCCCACCAACAAGGCAGTTGCGGCGACGGGTGGCTCTGCCGTCGGCGCGGCGATCTCGACACTACTTGTCTACGGCATAGAGTTGAACCATGCCCTGCCGGACACGGTATCCGGGGCTATCACCACATTGGTGACCGCCGCCGTTACGTTAGCGGCGGCCTATTTCACGCCGCCTGGAACGGATGAGACTGTTATTCTTACTCGTGACGGACCGCGCTCGGCCAGGAGATAGCCGGTGCCATCGTCCCCACGCGTCTGTGCATAGGGGAGTAGCTTATCA
>NZ_RZSG01000808.1:0-2625 GCF_003997725.1 Mesorhizobium sp. M4A.F.Ca.ET.050.02.1.1 | reverse complement strand
GCCGCGGCGGCGGCGGTGGCGGCTCCAGGGGTGGCGGCGGCGGTGCGTCGCGCGAACTCGACGACGAGATCCCGTTCTGAGCGCCCCACGTAACCGGCATTGAGGAGGGGAGATGTCGCTCGGACCATTGCTATCCGCGCCCCCTCCCATTCCGTGGCATGCATTCGCGGCCCTTGCCGCCCTGGCGATTGGCGGCGCGCAGCTGGCGCTTCCGCAAGGCACGCCGAGCCACCGCGTGATGGGCTATGCCTGGGCGGCGCTGATGCTTGTCATCGCCGTCTCGAGTTTCTGGATCCAGCAGATCCGCCTGATCGGCCCGTTCAGTCCGATCCATCTGCTGTCGATCCTGGTGCTGGTCACCGCGCCGCTGGCGGTGTGGTATGCGCACACCCATCGCGTCGCCGCGCATCGCGGCGCCATGATCAAGCTCTATGTCTTCGCCTTGATCGGCGCCGGCATCTTCACGCTGCTGCCTGGCCGGATCATGCATACGGTCGTGTTCGGTCAATAGGCTGGCCAAGGCCTCGCAAGGAAAAATGCCGTGAAAGCACGCGTCAAATGGGTCGAGGAACGCACCTTCGTCGGTGAGTCCGGCAGCGGCCACAAGGTTGTCCTCGGAACAGCGTCCGGCCCGGAGGGCAAAACGCCGGGGCCGAGCCCGATGGAGCTCGTGCTGATCGGCACCGGCGGCTGTTCGGCCTACGACGTCGTCCACATCCTCGAAAAAGGCCGCGAGGCGATCGAGGATTGCGTCGTCGAGCTCGACGCCGACCGGGCAGAGAAGGAGCCCAGGGTCTTCACCCGCATCCACATGCATTTCATCGTCAAGGGCCGCGGGCTCTCGCATGAAAAGGTGAAGCGCGCGATCGACCTCTCGATCGAAAAGTACTGCTCGGCGACCGCGATGATGGCCAAGACGGCGACGGTCACGCATGATTTCGAGGTCGTCGATACCGCCGCGAAATAAGGCAGCAGGGGTCCCGCTTAGGCAGCCATTAGTGCCCTGACGCCGTCCGCAACGAACTGTACGGCGAGCGCCGCCAGGATGACGCCGAGCAGCCGCGTCAGGATCGAGCGGCCGGTCTGGCCGAGGATGCGGTCGATGCGCTCCGCCAGCACGAACACCAGATAGGTGATGGCGAGGCAGACGAAGATGATGCCAACCAGCGCCGCCTGCGCCGCGAAACCGTCGAAGTGTCCCGACAGCAGCACCGTCGCCGAAATCGCGCCCGGGCCGGCGATCAGCGGGATCGCCAGCGGGAAGGCGGCGATATTGTGGATCATGTCCTTGGTGATGGCGACGTCGCCGATCTTCTCCTTGCGGTCCTGCCGGCGCTCGAACACCATTTCGAAGGCGATGAAGAAGAGCAGGAAACCGCCGGCGACGCGGAAGGCCGGCAGCGTGATGCCGAACACCGACAGGATCGAGGCGCCGGCAACCGCGAACAGCGCCATCACCAGGAAGCCGATCACCGAGGCCCGCACCGAAACTTGCTGGCGCTCCTCGCGGTTCATGCCGCGCGTCACAGCGAGGAAAAGCGGCGCCAGCCCGGGCGGGTCGATGGTCACCAGTATGGTGACGAAGGCATTGAACAGGCTGTCGAAGCTCGGCATCGCTGGTCCCCTCCCGCCGGGCGAAGCCCAAGCTCGTCAATTGGTAGAGCAAAGCGGGAGCGGTGGGAACAGGAAGGGAGGGGATTTCAGCCGGCTATTCAGCTTTGCCGCAGTAAGCCTCGAGCCGGTACCCGTCAGGGTCTATGACGAAGGCGGCATAGTAGTTTTCACCATAAGCGGCGCGCAAGCCAGGCGGGCCATTGTCCCTGCCGCCCTCACGCAACGCGGCCGCGTGGAAGGCATCGACGCTCTTTCGCGTCGGCGCGGCGAAGCAGAAATGCAGGCCGGACTCCGTGTCCGCCGGCACCGGCCGCGCGGCTTCATTCACCCAGAGCGCCACTGCATTGGCGCCATAGCCGAGCGAGCCGGGCGACTGGCTGAGGCAGCCATAGCCAAGTGGTTGCAGCAAGGCATCGTAGAAGCGCTTCGAGACAGTTGTGTCGCCAACGCCGAGCGAGATGTGGTCAAGCATCGTTTTCTCCGTTTTTTCATTAGGGTAGCCGATCAGCCTCAAGTCGTGCGGCGGGCGAGGAATTCGACCTCGAGCCGCCAGGTGGCGCCGCCGTCATGCGAGCGCTCGCCGAGCCAACGGAACGAATTCTCGGTGATGCGCGAAAAGCTCCAACGCACCGACGCGCCGGAGCCATCGGCGCCGACCTGCACGATCGTCTCGCCCTCGGCGCGGCCGAGCTGCCGGCTGTAGTATTGGTTGCGCGGATCGCTCCAGAAGATGTGCCAGGCATCGACCCCGGGATCGTAGACGCGCAGGGTCGTACCGTAGAACGTCCACGCGCCGAGAGATGTCTGTACACCAGTATTGCGCGCGGGCAGGATCCACACGTCCTGGATCGCCTTGCCCTCCAGAACCCAGCCGAAATGCACCTCGCCACGCCCGGTAAGAACCGTGCCATCTTCGAGATGGCGCGTGGCGTCGAACGTCCAGGCGCCGACGAAGCGGCCATAGAGCTCCAGCTTTTCGGCTAGGTCGGCGTTTGGGCCGTCGCTGTGCAG
>NZ_RZSG01000807.1:0-2626 GCF_003997725.1 Mesorhizobium sp. M4A.F.Ca.ET.050.02.1.1 | reverse complement strand
GGCGGAGATCGAACGCTCGTCGCGCCTGGCGCTGGCGCTCGCCAACGCAATGCCGGAGGTCGACATGTTGTCGCCGCCGCCGTCCGTGGCGCTGGCCGCGCCTGACGGGCTGCAGGAGCCGCAAGGGACCGAAGTTCTGCTTGCCTCGCTGCCGCCGCAGGACGAGATGCCGGACACAATTCCGTTGCCAACCGGCCGGCCACGGGCGCTGATCGAGCAGCCGGATCAATCGCCAAAAGCTCAAGCCTCCAGGGCGGACGCACCACGGATCGAGGCGCCACAGGAGCAGGCGCCCAAGGCGTCGGCGTCAAAGACCGGCAAGGCCCAGTCGGCCAAGGCCGCGGACGTGCTGTCCGGGAAGCTCCCGGCCCTGTCGCCGCGCAGCTCGGAGCATGCGGCCGTGCCGGCGCTGCCGGGTGTGCAGGCCAGCCAGGCCAAGCCGGCCAAGCCGGGCAAGCGCTCGAAGACCCAGGACGCGGAGATGCTCGCCTACGCCAAGCCCGACATGCCGGAGCGCGGCGCGGGCGGAGTGTTCGGCAACCTGTTCAGCAACAGGCCAAGCGTGGGCAATGGCGTCGCCGTCTACGATATCGCGGCCAGGACCGTCTATATGCCTGATGGCTCCAAGCTCGAGGCCCATTCCGGGCTGGGCTCGATGGTCGACCAGCCGCGCTTCGTCAACAAGAAGAATGTCGGCCCGACGCCGCCCGACACCTACAATCTGTCGATGCGTGAATCGCGCTTCCACGGCGTCGAGGCGATTCGGCTGACGCCGACCAGCGGCAAGAACAAATATGGCCGCGACGGCTTGCTTGCTCATACCTACATGCTGCGCGGCGGCCGCGCCGAGTCCAATGGCTGCGTCGTCTTCAAGGACTATGCCCGCTTCCTTGCCGCCTACAAGAAAGGCAAGATCAAGCGCCTGGTGGTGGTGCCGCGCATGTCGAAGCCGTTGACACAGGTCGCCCAGGAAGGCCGCCAGGGCTGATCATACGGCAGCCCTTGCGAAGGCACTCGCGCCGGAAACCCACGCCTGGACGGTGGCTCTTGCCGGCACGAGCCACAGCGACGGAGCGGCGGTGGCAGCCAAGCGGTTGCTCAACGACTTAAACCAGCGCGGCTCGTGACCTCACTGCTTGAGCTCCGCCAGCGCCCTTTGGAGCGGCGCTGGCGAGATCTGGATCGGGCCGGAGAAGGGTATATCCATGTCCATGATTAGATAGAGCGCGGCGGCGACCAGCGCCGCCGACACGATGAAGGTGCTGACCACGGTGGCGTTGCAGGGCGCCCTGAAGCCGAAGCTGGCGAAGATCAGCGTCAGCCAGGAAACCAGAAGGGCGATCAGTGGTCCGGGGATGGCGCCCTCCGACTGCTCGGCCAGCACCCAGCGCAATTCGATCACCTTCTGCAACTGCTGGCGGGCTTCCTGCAGCATGGCGACGTGTTCGTCATCGGGCGGCGTCAGCGCCCGCAGCTGGTCGCCGACATTGTTGAGCAAAAGCTCCGACAGTCTGTTGGCGACTATCGGGGTTTGCTGACTGGGCGAGGTGGCGTCGACGACGCGCTGCACATAGGCGATGAGCGGCTGGCGCGCGGCCTGCGTCTCGGGGCCGTATTGCCTGAGCGACCTGTCGAGCAAAATCAACTCAGTCGCATAGGCATGGACGTTGTGGTCGATGGATTCGAACGTGTTCTTGGCCGAGTTGATCATCAGGCCGAGCACCAGCGAGGTCATCACGACGAACAGATTGGCGGCGAGCCGCACGATCGCGCTGGTATCGTCCTGGCGGTGATGGGGCGGAAACCGGCCATGGATCAGCAGGCTGGTGAGCGAAGCCCCAGCCAGGCAGACAAAGATCGCGACCCCAAGCAGTGCCTCGCGCATGGCCGGTATTGTAACCGAGGCGTGGCGTTTGCCAAAGGGTTGCCGGGAGGCGTTGATTCACGGTGGGAGCATATTGGCCTAGGTCGTTGTTGGCGCAGGATGCTTTCAGGCTGGCGCATTCACTGGCGAAGCCCCGAACGCGTCATCCTGGGGTCTTCGCTGCGTCGCACCGCTCCTTGCTCCAGCCTGGGGTGACGAGGCCGCTGGCGTTCGCAACCACTTCGAAAAGCGCTTTCAATGTCGGCCGCAGGCTCTATGTATGGCCAGGGGCGGGTCGGCTCCGGTTCACCACGAGGATGTCATGACAATACGCGCTGTCGTCTGGGGCGAGAATATCCATGAGCGCACCAATGAGGTGGTCGCATCGATCTATCCCGAAGGGATGCACACCACGATTGCCAACGCGCTGAAGGCCGACCCCGGCATTTCCGCCTCGACCGCGACGCTGGAGCAGCCAGAGCACGGCCTTCCCGAATCCCGCCTTGCGGAGACCGATGTGCTGGTTTGGTGGGGGCACAAGGATCATGGCGCCGTCGCCGACGAAGTGGTCGAGCGGGTGGCGCGCCGCGTCTGGGAGGGGATGGGGCTGATCGTCCTCCACTCCGGCCATTTCTCGAAGATATTCAAGCGTCTGATGGGAACGCCCTGCACGCTGAAATGGCGCGAGGCCGGCGAGCGCGAGCGGCTCTGGGCGACGAGCGCCAGCCATCCGATCGCCGATGGGCTTGGCGACTATTTCGA
>NZ_RZSG01000806.1:0-2633 GCF_003997725.1 Mesorhizobium sp. M4A.F.Ca.ET.050.02.1.1 | reverse complement strand
GAGCTCGCCCGCCGCTGGCTGGAAAGCTACGAGGCGCCTTACCTCGATCCGGCGATCGACGAGGCCCTGACCGACTTCATCGCCAGGAAGAAAGGCTCGATGGCCGACGCCTTCACTTGAAAGGAGCCCGAGTCAGGCCGGGCTAAAGTGGCCGACATCATCCACAAGGAAGTCTGGCGGAGCGCATTCTCCGAGCCGGGCAAGAAGGGATGATTGTTTCGCGCGGCACGGTCGACGATGTCTCGGCCGTGCTCGCGGTCGATGGCTTGATCCCGCGCGGCGGCTTCCGTTTCACGAGCCAAGACACAGTACCCGCCGGGCGCTCCGGCATGCCCGCCAGGTCCATCCTGCTGGTCGGGCAGGCGGGTGCTGCGCCGTGGCCGCATTTCCTGCGCTGGCAGGAGCGGCAACCGCAGGCCATCGCCAATCCGCTCGACACCTGGGCGCGCGAAGTGATCGGCTCGGTTGCGGAAAAGTTCGGCGCGCGCGCCGTGTCGCCCTCCGACAGGCCGTATCTCCCGTTCCAGCAATGGGCGATGCGGGCGGAGGGATTAAGGCCTTCGCCGCTCGGCATTCTGATGCATCCGCGCTACGGGCTCTGGCACGCCTATCGCGGCGCGCTGCTGTTCGAAGAGACGATCTCGATTCCCGAAGCTGACGCAACTCTCCATCTTTGCGATGCATGTGTCGAAAAACCTTGCCTGAAATCCTGCCCGGTCGACGCCTATGCGGCGGATGGTTTCGCGCACCAGGCCTGTCTGGCGCATGTGCGCGGTGCTGATGGCGCGCCTTGCCGCACCGGCGGCTGCCTCGACCGCAACGCCTGTCCCTTTGGCGCCGACTATCGCTATCCAGCCGATGTTCAGGCCTTCCATATGGCGTCGTTCGCCGGCCTGTAGCGATGGTTCCGAGCCGCACGGAAACTTGACCGCGATTGAGATGTCGTGGCTTGCCCTGACGGCGGGCGCGGATATCTATCGCGTGGCAGCAAGCGGAGCGCGCAATGACGAAGCAGGACCTCGAGATCAAGACCCAGGATGGTACGGCGAAAGCCGGGCTGTTTCGTCCAGCCGCGCCGGCCAAGGCCGGAATCATCCTCTACATGGATATTTTCGGTCCGCGCACGGCGCTCGACCAGATGGCCGAGCGCCTTGCTGGGCAAGGCTACGCCGTGCTGGTTCCCGATCTCTTCTACCGCAGCGTGCCCTACGGTCCGTTCGACCCCAAGACCGCCTTTGCCGATGAAAAGACCAAGGCCGCGCTGTCGGCGTTGAGCGGCGGCACCACGCAGGACATGACCATTCGCGACGGCGGCGCCTTCCTCGACGCGCTGGCCGCCGAGGGCATCACCGGACCGGTTGGCGTCGTCGGCTACTGCATGGGTGGCGCGCGGGCGCTGAACGCGGCGGCGAGCTATCCGCACCGGATCGTTGCCGCCGCCAGCTTCCATGGTGGCAATCTAGCCAGCGATGCCGCGGACAGCCCGCACCGCAAGGCAGCAATGATCAAGGCGCGCGTCTATGTCGGTGTTGCCGGCGTCGACCGCAGCTTTCCGCCGGAACAGTCGGCGCGGCTGGCCGAAGCGCTGAGAGTGGCCGAGGTCGACCATGTGATCGAGAACTATGTCGGCATGGGGCATGGATGGTGCGTGCAGGATCACAGTGCCTATGATGAAGCCGGTGCTGAGCGCCACTGGAAGCGGTTGACCACGTTGTTTGCCGAAACCCTCGGGTAAAGTTTGGCTCCCCTTTTTTGGCGGCGGTGCGCGGCTTCGAAAGTTTGCCCCGCCCCTCATCCGCCCTTCGGGCACCTTCTCCCCGTGAACGGGGAGAAGGGAAAAGCGCTGCGGCAAAAAAATCTTTCCATAACCCCAAGGATTAGCCATTAGCCTTCGTCCAATAAGCAAATGATGGCGATGATGCTGGACGAGGGCGAACCCTCCGACGTCGAATTGATCGGGCGGGCGAAGGGCGGAGACAGGGGTGCTTTCGGCAAATTGCTCGAAAGGCACTATGGCTTCGTCTATCGCGCCGCCTATCGCTGGTGCGGCAGGAAGGCGGACGCCGAAGACATCGCCCAGGAAGTCTGCGTCCGGCTCGGCCGGGCGATCCGCGACTACCATGGTAAGGGCGCGTTCACGACGTGGCTCTACACCATGACGCTGAACGCGGCGCGCGACATGATGCGCAAGAGCGCCCGCGACACCCAGAAGACCGAGGCCTACGGCGCCTATGCGCTGATCGCGGGAGAGGCGGCGGCGGAACTCGAGGACCCGGCCGAGGCGCTATGGACGGCCGTGCGCAAGCTGCCGGACAAGCAGCGCGATGCCGTGCTGCTCGTCTATGGCGAGGGGCTCAGCCACGCGGACGCCGCCGAGGCGATGGCGATCTCGGAGACGACGGTTTCCTGGCACATCCATGAAGCGAAGAAACGGCTGAGGACGTTGATGCGTTCAGCCGGGGAAGTGTGACCATGGTCGACGACAACGAACTCGAAAGGCTGCGCAACATCACGGCACCGGCACCCGACGCCGAGGCGAAGGCGCGCGCGATCGCTGCCGCCATGCAGGCTTTCGACGAGCAGGAAAAAATCTTCGTCGCCGCCCAAGGATCGGCCGGCGGGCTTCGTCTCAC
>NZ_RZSG01000805.1:0-2635 GCF_003997725.1 Mesorhizobium sp. M4A.F.Ca.ET.050.02.1.1 | reverse complement strand
ATCTCGAGCTGCTCGGGCGTCAGCTTGGTGCGGAGCGCTGAGATCGCGTCCTTGAGCCTGGCTGCCGCGATGGCGTGCTGCGTCACGTCGTCGGCCAGCTTCTCCTGGAAGGCGAAGGGATCGCGGGCCTCAGGCTTGCCGGCGGGACCGTTGCCTGCCGCATCGGGGCCGCGCCCGCCGGTGCCGCCCGGACCATGGTCGGGCCGCGGTGGCGCCAGCACCGCCTGCAGGGCGCTGGTATAGTCGCGCCAAGCGTCGAGCTGCTCGGATCGCACACCGATCTTGGTCTCAAGCGCGGAAAGCCGGGCCGCGAGCATGAATTCCGGCGGCGGTCCCATCCGGCGTTCACCAAAGCGCTGCGGACCGTGGCCTTCCGGACCGAAGCCGTCCGGTCCGTGCCGCATCGGCCCATGTGGGCCGGGCCAGGGCATTGGCCCCCGGTCGGCGCCGTCCGGCTGCGCCAGCATCGGCGGCTGGTCACCGGGCGCATCCGGCTGCGCCGCCAGCACGGGATGAATGGCCGCGACCGAGAACAGGCCGAGCGCAAAAAGTCTGCTTCGCATGACGTAATCCTTTCCTGCATGCTTCGGATCGCTGGAGGATAGGAAGCGTCTTTTGCCGCTTTGCTTCGGCGCGTTGCTGAAGGTTTCCGCAAAAGGGAGATTTGTTTCCCAATGTTTCCGGGCGCCGGGTGGAAACATTGGGTTGCAATTTTCCATGCCGCTTGCCCGCCGCGCTCCTATAATCGCCGGCAAACAAGCAAACAGGGCAGGAAATGCAGGCGGGCAGGTAATGCAGGCACAACCCCACATCCTCGTCGTCGACGACGACCGCGAAATCAGGACGCTGCTCGGGCGCTATCTCGATGGGCAAGGCTTTCGCGTCTCGGTGGCGGCTGACCGGCGCGAATCCGAGCAGAAGCTCGGCTCGGGCCAGTTCGACCTGATCGTGCTCGACGTCATGCTGCCCGACGGCTCGGGCCTCGACATCTGCAGGGCGCTGCGCGATCGCAAGCCGCATATTCCGGTCATCCTACTGACGGCGCTGAAGGAGGATGTGGACCGCATCATCGGGCTGGAGCTCGGCGCCGACGACTATCTCGGCAAACCGTTCAACCCGCGCGAGCTTGCCGCCCGCATCCGTGCCGTGCTCAGGCGCTCAGCACCGGAAGAGGCTCCGCCGCGTGTGCGCGTCTACCAGTTCGCCGGCTACAGGCTGGAGCCGGACACGCGCAAGGTGATGGATGCCGAGGGCGCGCTGATCGACCTCACCGGCGCTGAGTTCGACCTGCTGCAGGTCTTCCTCGACCGCCCCGGACGGCTGTTGTCGCGCGATCAGTTACTCGATCTGACGCAAGGCCGCGAGCGTGACCCGCTCGACCGATCCGTCGACGTGCTGATGAGCCGACTGCGGCGCAAGTTCGGTGACGCGGGCGAGGGTCCGCTGTTCAAGACGGTGCGCAATGGCGGCTACCAGCTCACCGCGCGCGTCGAGACGGCCGAGGCCGAAGCATGACCTCGCTGCGCCGGCGCCTGATCATCCTGCTGGTCGCGTCGATCGTCGGCGTCGTGGGCCTTGCCACGTTCGTCGCGATCAAGGTGCTCGGCGGGCCGTCCCCCGAGCTCATCATGCGGCCGGTCGCCCGCCAGGTGCAGCTCATGGTGCAACTGGTTCCGGGCCATGTGGCCGGTCCGAGTGACGCGCCGATCAACATCAGCGACCGTCCCGCCGACGGTTTCGAGGACCTCAAGCACACGCGAGTGCTCAACGACATCCTGCATGACGACGGTCTCGACCTTTCGGCGACCGTCAGCCGCAACCCCGGCAGTCCCGGCATGGTCGCCTCGGTCGCGCTGCCCGGCAATCGCTGGATGATCGTCGACGTGCCGGACTTCAATCCACCGCGCGATGTCTGGTTCGTGCTGGCCGGCTGGATCACGCTGATCGCGCTCGGCGCCACGGCGGTCTCGGTCTATTTCACCGCCGTGCTGGTGCGGCCGCTGGAGATGCTGGAGACGGCGGTCAGCAAGATCGGATCGGACGGCGTGCTGGCGGCGGTGCCGGAGAAGGGGTCGGCGGAAGTCCGGGCGACGGCGCATGCGCTCAATCAGCTCTCCGCCAGGCTGAAGACGGCGATGGAGAGCCGCATGCGGCTGGTCGCCGCCGCCGGCCATGACCTGAGGACGCCGATGACGCGGATGCGGCTCAGGGCTGAATTCCTCGACGACGACCGCGAAAAATGGCTGCACGACCTCGATGAGCTCGACCGCATCGCCGACAGCGCGATCCGGCTGGTGCGCGAGGAGGTCAACCAGGATGCCGTCGAGCCGGTCGACCTGGCGAGGCTGCTGCGCGACATCCAGGCCGAGATGATCTCGCTCGGACATCCGGTCTCTGTCGGCCAGCTCGACAAAGTCTCGGTCAAGGCCGGCGCGCTTGGCCTCAGGCGGGCTCTGCGCAACCTGATCGTCAACGCCGCTACACATGGCAGGGGCTGCAGCGTTGCCCTGACGAGCGCCGGCGGCCAGGCCGTGCTGACCATCGACGATGATGGGCCGGGCATTCCGCCGGAACTGCTCAACAAGGCGTTCGAGCCGTTCTTCCGGGTCAATCCGGGGCGGCTGCAATCGATACC
>NZ_RZSG01000804.1:0-2644 GCF_003997725.1 Mesorhizobium sp. M4A.F.Ca.ET.050.02.1.1 | reverse complement strand
CGCCTATTCGTGCCATCAGATGCCTTTTGCCAGTTTCGCCACCACGTCACGCACAGATGTGCCCTCGGCGCGGGCGGCGAAGGTCAGCGCCATGCGATGTTGCAGCACCGGCTCGGCGAGCGCCCTGATATCGTCGACCGACGGCGCAAGACGTCCATCATAGAGCGCGCGGGCTCGGGCGCAAAGCGTCAGCGCCTGGCTGGCGCGCGGCCCGGGACCCCAGGCGACTAGCTTGTCGGTCTCGGCGTGGCCCTGGCCGGGGCGGGCCGAACGCACCAGCTTGAGGATCGCCTCGACCACGCTTTCCGGCACCGGCATGCGGCGGATCAGCGTCTGGATCTCCTTGAGCCGCGCCGGCTGCAGCACATTCTCGGCCTTGGCGTCCTCGACGCCAGTGGTTTCGAGCAGGATGCGGCGCTCGGCCTCGATTTCCGGATAGAGGATGTCGACCTGCATCAGGAAGCGGTCCAGCTGTGCCTCGGGCAGGGGATAGGTGCCTTCCTGCTCAAGCGGGTTCTGCGTCGCCAGCACGTGGAAGGGCGAGGGAAGGTCGTGACGCACGCCAGCGATGGTGACGTGGTATTCCTGCATTGCCTGCAGCAGCGCCGACTGGGTCCGCGGCGAGGCGCGGTTGATCTCGTCGGCCATCAGCAGCTGGGCGAAGATCGGGCCGGAGATGAAGCGGAAGGAGCGCTTGCCGAACTCGTCCTGCTCCATCACCTCGGAGCCGAGGATGTCGGAAGGCATCAGGTCGGGGGTGAACTGGACGCGGCGGGAATCGAGGCCGAGCACGACGCCCAAGGTCTCGACCAGCTTGGTCTTGGCGAGGCCAGGCACGCCGACCAGCAGCGCATGACCGCCAGCGAGCAGCGCCACCAGCGTGCGCTCGACGACCGCATCCTGGCCGAAGATGACGCGGCCGACGCCGTTGCGGACTTTCGAGATGTCCGCCAGCGCCTTCTCGGCCTCGGCGATCATGTCCTTTTCGCTGATCGGGCTTTCCTTGATCATCACGCTCATGCCGTTTCGATCCTTGTGCTGGAAATACCGGCTTGCACTGTCTGTGCCGCAGAATGCCGCGATTCGGCCTCGCCTGGCGCCTGCATTTGAACTTAAATCACAGAGTTAGGCTGACAAGCGGAACAACAGTGACTATTTCGTGACCATGACGGAGCTCACAGAACATCGTGAACAGAGCCTCACCAGCGCCACCGAGGCGCGCGGGTTGGAGGCGCTGATCTCGCGCTCGACCCGCGCCGGCAAGGGGCCGGCGCCGGTGGAGCGCTGGAATCCGGACTTCTGCGGCGACCTCGACATGGAGATCAGGGCCGACGGCACCTGGTTCTATCTGGGCACGCCGATCGGGCGCATGCCGCTGGTGCAGCTTTTCTCCACCGTGCTGCGCAAGGACGCGGACGGTAAGACCTATCTGGTGACCCCGGTGGAGAGGGTGGGGATACGCGTCGTCGACGCCCCCTTCGTCGCCGTCGAGATGGATGTGTCCGGCGCCGGCGACGACCAGGTCATCACCTTCCGCACCAATGTCGGCGATGTCGTCGAGGCCGGGCCGGGCCACGCCCTGCGCTTCGTCGACGAGGAGGCGACCGGCGGCCTGAAACCCTATGTGCTGGTGCGCGGCCGGCTGGAGGCGCTGGTGGCGCGGCCGGTGATGTACGAACTGGTCGAGCATGGCGAGGAGATCGACATCGACGGCAGGACGATGTTTGCCGTGCGCTCCAGGGGCGAGGTCTATCCGATCATGCCCGCCGAGAAGCTGAAACGGCTCAGCGCGTGATGGACCAGGTGACGCCGCCGCCGTTCTCGACCTTGGATTTTCGCCAGCGCGTCGCCGCTCAGGCAGACGCACATGCCGGCGACGACTATGGCGATCATCGCTTCAATCCAGGCCATCCTAGGCTGAAGCACGCAAAGCCACTGCGCGATGCCGCCGTGCTGATCCCGGTCGTCGATCACGGCGCCGAGGCGACGATGCTTCTGACCAAGCGGGCGGAGAAGCTGCGCAGCCATTCCGGCCAGGTGGCCTTTCCAGGCGGAACGATCGATCCAACCGATCCCAATCCGGAAGCGGCCGCATTGCGCGAGACGTTCGAGGAGATCGGCCTCGAGCGCGATCATGTCGAGATCATCGGCCGCATGCCTGACTATGTTTCCGGCAGCGGCTACCGCATCGCGCCGGTGTTGGCGGTGGTTCGGCCAGGCTTCTCCTTGGCGCTCAATGCCGACGAGGTCGACGCCGCTTTCGAAGTGCCGCTGCGATTCCTGATGGACCCGGCCAACCACGCCAGGGACAGCCGCATGTGGGACGACCTCGAATGGTTCTTCTATGACATGCCCTATGGCGGCCAGCGCATCTGGGGCGTCACCGCCGGCATCATCCGCACCCTCTATGAAAGGCTCTATGCTTGAGTGCTCCGGTATCGCTCGCGGGCAGGGCCGACTGGCTCAATGAAAAGCACCTGCAACGTCTGCTGGCCGCCCTGGCGGAAGGCGGTGAGCAGGCGCGCGTCGCCGGCGGCGCCGTTCGCAACACGCTGCTTGGCCAGCCGGTCGCCGACATCGATATCGCCGCGACAACGCTGCCCGAGGAGACCATCCGCCGGGCCGAGGCGGCCGGCTTCAAGAC
>NZ_RZSG01000803.1:0-2646 GCF_003997725.1 Mesorhizobium sp. M4A.F.Ca.ET.050.02.1.1 | reverse complement strand
AATACAGCCTGACCGATCTCGGGCGTTCGATGTTCGTGCCCCTGTATCAGCTCGTCCAATGGGCCGAACTCAACCATGACGCGGTGCGCGAGGCGCGAGCCGCATTCGACGCCGCGCAAGCCTAAGGCGCGATGCGTTAGCGCGGTGGCTTGATTTGGCAATGCTGCTGTTCGGGCTGGGCGGGCAATGCAAGAATCTCTCGATATCGCGATTGCCGGCGCCGGGCCGGCCGGGCTGGCCACGGCGCTCTATCTCAACCGGTCAGGACACCACGTCACCGTCTTCGAGCGGTTCGATGAACCGAAGCCGGTCGGTTCCGGGCTGATCCTGCAGCCGACCGGGCTCAGCGTGCTGGCCGAGCTTGGCTTGCTCGACGACATCCTCTCATTGGGCAGCCGCATCGACCGACTGCACGGCGCCGACGCCGGAAGCGGCCGCACGGTGCTCGACATCCGCTATGACGCCCAACGCGGCGGCCGCTTCGGGCTGGCGGTGCATCGTGCGGCCCTGTTCGGCGTGCTGTTCCGCGCCGCCTGGCGCGAGGCGATCGCTATCGAGACGAATGTCGAAATCGAGGCTAGGAAGCACGGTGGCCTGATCACCTTGCCGGATGATCTGAGACAAACGCGAAGCCTTGGCGCGCAGGAAGGCCTCGAGGCGCTGCGGATAATCCTGGTCGACCGCTTCCTTCACCGACCGCCGTTCGCTCAGCGCCTGGCGCCATTCCGCGACCATCGGCTTTCGATCGAGGATGCCGAAATCGCTGATCCGGTCGAAGACGTCGAAATAGCGGAAGATCGGCCCGTAGACGGTGTCGACCAGTGAAAAATACGCGCCGGTGAACCAGGGCCCCGGGCTCGTGCGGTCTGCCAGTTCCGCCTCCAGCCGATCGAACATCGCCGACAGGCCGCTGGCTTCGGACCGGAACGCGGCCTCGCTGGAAGCGGAGTAGAACCGGCCGATGGCGTTCAGGATGGCTGAACCAAACTCGATCCAGGCGCGGTGCCGGGCGCGCGTCAGCGGATCAACGGGGTGCAGCGGATTGGCTTCGGTTTCCTCGAGGTATTCGAGGATCACCGCCGATTCGAAAATCACCGTCTCCTCGCCATCGCGATCGACGCTGAGCAGCGGCACCTTGCCGAGCGGCGAGATCGCCCTGAACCAGTCCGGCTTGTTGGCGAGATCGATCATCACGCGCTCGAATGGCACGCCCTTCTCTGTGAGTGAGATCGCCGCCCGCTGCACATAGGGGCACAAATGATGGCTGACGAGTGTGAGCTTGCCGGACATCTCACTCTCCCCAGACATAGTTGAGCGCGCCGTCCTCGACGCGAGTCGAGAGAAACATCAGGCGCGCGTTTTTAGGCGCCGGCCCTTCGACGCGGTCACCGCTGGCCATATCGAAGGATGCGCCGTGCCACTGGCAGACGAGCTTGCCGTCCTTGCAGTCGAGTGGTCCGCCGAAATGCAGGCAGGCATTGGCGGCCGCGCGGACGCGGTCGCCGCTGCGCCAGACATGCACCTCGCGGCCAAAGAACGGGGCAATCAGGCTGCCCGTCTCCGGTATGTCGGCGATCTTGCAGATTTCGTGCTTCATCGGATTTGCCTTTCATATCGATGCAGATGCATCTATATAGATGCAGATGCATTGATCGTCAAGCTTGATGCAATTGCATCTACCTTCTATGATTTGGCATGACCGAGAAAACCTCCCCTTCGCCTGCCGCCATCAAGGCCTGGGCCCGCCTGATACGCGTTTCGCGCCAGCTCGTGGAAAAGGTCGAGGATGCGCTGAAGGAGAACGGCCTGCCGCCGCTTGCCTGGTACGACGTGCTGCACGAGCTTGCCGAAGCGGGCGAGGGCGGGCTGCGGCCGTTCCAGCTGATCGAGCGGACCTTGTTTGCGCAATACAACATCTCGCGGCTGCTGGCGCGGCTTGAGGCCGATGGCCTGGTCGAGAAGCTGCCGGTCGCGGATGACGGCCGCGGCCAGACCATCCGCACAACCGGCAGCGGGCGCGAGACGCGTCGCCGCATGTGGGCCGTCTACGGGCGGTCGATCGCCGAGTTGGTGGGCGCCAGGCTTCCGGTCGAGGACGTTGAGACACTGGCCACCCTGCTCGGCAGGTTGCGCGATCCGCCTGCCGGCGACTGAGCCAGCCAGACCTGGCGGTTTGCGCGCTGCATCTGGATACCAAAATGATTTTCTCCATTTTGTCCTTGCGTCGGCAGCAGGATTGCGCAATATGCCGAACCGTAACGTACGGTACGCAACCAGGCGTGACCTTTCATCAGGCGAGAAAGAAACGTGTTGCAGGCAGGCGCCGAGATCGACAGCAGCGAGACGCTGACGGAGCGGCAGCAGGCCGTTCTCGACGCTGCCCTTCGCCTGCTCGTCGAGGAGGGCGATAGCCTGACCATGACCGCGGTGGCGCGGCGGGCAAGCTGCTCCAAGGAAACGCTCTACAAATGGTTCGGCGACCGCGACGGGCTGTTGACGGCGACGGTGCAGTGGCAGGCCTCCAAGGTGCGCGTGGCGCCCGTCGACCGCAAGGGCCTCGATATCGCCTCGCTGACGGCGAGCCTCGAACGCTTTGCCTCGGACTGGCTCAAGGTGATTTCGAGCGACACCTCGATCGCGCTGAAC
>NZ_RZSG01000802.1:0-2657 GCF_003997725.1 Mesorhizobium sp. M4A.F.Ca.ET.050.02.1.1 | reverse complement strand
CTTCTATCGAGACAAGACGTCCGAGGTCAGCCTTGGCCACCCTGAGTTGCTCGCCAAGCAAACGGATCAGTTCGCCGCGCCTAAGCGCGGCGAACTGATCCGTTTGCTTGGCGAGCAACTCAGGGTGGCCAAGGCTGACCTCGGACGTCTTGTCTCGATAGAAGTGGGGAAGATCTCTTCGGAGGGCTTGGGCGAGGTCCAGGAGATGATCGACATCTGCGACTTCGCCGTCGGCCTGTCGCGTCAGTTGTACGGCTTGACGATCGCTACCGAGCGTGCCGAGCACCGCATGATGGAAACCTGGCATCCGCTCGGCGTCACCGGCATCATCTCGGCGTTCAACTTCCCAGTCGCCGTATGGTCGTGGAACGCGGCGCTTGCCCTTGTCTGCGGGAACTCCGTCGTCTGGAAGCCCTCGGAGAAGACGCCGCTAACCGCGCTAGCGGCTCATGCCTTGTTCGGCCGGGCGGTCAAGC
Source organism: Mesorhizobium sp. M4A.F.Ca.ET.050.02.1.1 (assembly GCF_003997725.1). Classification (NCBI taxonomy): domain Bacteria; kingdom Pseudomonadati; phylum Pseudomonadota; class Alphaproteobacteria; order Hyphomicrobiales; family Phyllobacteriaceae; genus Mesorhizobium; species Mesorhizobium sp. M4A.F.Ca.ET.050.02.1.1. The sequence continues at coordinate 2,181 of NZ_RZSG01000802.1, read as the reverse complement.
GCTTCCAGGATGAAGGCGGAAGCGTCCCACATGGACTTGCGACGGTACTGATCGGCGCCCGTGATATCGGCGAGGTGCTGGTCGACCATCCGATGGTGCCGCTGCTCTCCGCCACCGGTTCGACGGCGATGGGTCGCGCGGTCGGTCCTCGCGTCGCCTCCCGTTTCGGTCGCTCAATCCTGGAGCTGGGTGGGAACAATGCGGCAATCGTCACCGCTACCGCGGATCTAGACCTGACCCTACGCGGCATTGCCTTCTCAGCGATGGGCACCGCCGGGCAACGCTGCACTTCGCTGCGGCGCTTGTTCGTGCATGACAGGGTCTATGACAGCTTCATTCCACGATTGAAGAAGGCCTATGCCTCCGTTTCGGTCGGCAACCCTCTCGAATCGGGAAACCTCATTGGCCCCTTAATTGACAAGTCAGCCTACGACGCCCAGCAGTCGGCACTCTCCGAAGCCAAGGCTGGTGACGGTAAGGTCTTCGGCGGTGAGCGAGTCGATGCCGGCTTCGGCAAGGAAGCCTATTATGTCCGCCCTGCGCTTGTAGAGATCGCCGAGCAGACAGGTTCGGTTGAAAAAGAGACTTTCGCCCCTATCCTCTACGTGATCCGTTACAGTGATTTCGATGAGGCGCTGCGGCTGCACAACGCCGTGCCGCAAGGTCTGTCGTCATCCATCTTCACCAATGACCTGCGGGAGGCCGAGATTTTTCTTTCTGTGCGAGGTTCCGACTGCGGCATCGCCAATGTGAACATCGGCCCCTCCGGCGCCGAAATCGGTGGCGCGTTCGGCGGCGAAAAGGAAACTGGCGGCGGCCGTGAATCCGGCTCGGACGCTTGGAGGGCGTATATGCGTCGGGCAACCAATACCATCAATTATGGTCGCAGCCTCCCGCTCGCCCAAGGCGTGACGTTCGAAGTCGAGTAGGCAGCCAGCGAAGAGGTCGCCGCGCGAAGCCACGCTTGGCTGTGATGTCCCGGCGCCACGGTCGCGACGTATGGGCGGCAAGCCCTGCCGGTTCCTCCCCACCGGCAGGGCGCTTCTAACATGAGACGACATCGAAGATGGCGCGGGCAACCGCTTTAAAAAGCGTGCAGATCCCTGCATGCATGTCCCACTTTTTGGAGTTCCTGCGATGGTCAAGTTGCTGCCGCTCACACAGGCCGTTGCGGAGAACCTGAACAACAGCGACTCGGTCGCCTTCGAGGGTTTTACCCATCTGATCCCCACCGCCGCCGCGCATGAGGCGATCCGCCAGGGCTTTCGCGACCTGACGCTGATCCGCATGACGCCCGACCTGATCTATGATCAGATGATCGGCATGGGCATGGCGAGGAAAATCGTCTTCTCCTACCTCGGCAACCCCGGCGTCGGCCTGCTGAGACGAGCCCGAGACGCCATCGAGAATGGTTTTCCGCGCGAGATCGAGGTCGAGGAGCACAGCCATGCCGGCATGGCCAACGCTTATGAGGCGGGTGCGGCCGGCCTGCCCTGCGCGGTGTTTCGCGGCTATCGCGGCGCCGGACTTGCCGCGGTCAATCCGAACATCAAATCCGTCACCTGCCCGTTCACCGGCGAGGTGCTGGCCGCCGTCCCGGCGATAAGTCCGGACGTCACCTTCATCCATGCGCAGAAGGCGGACCGCAAAGGCAACGTGCTGGTCGAAGGCATTATCGGCATCCAGAAGGAGGCGGTGCTGGCCGCAAAGCGCGCCGTCGTGACGGTCGAGGAAGTGGTCGACAATTTCGACGACCTCCACCCCAACCTCACCGTGCTGCCGAACTGGACGATCGCTGCGATTTCGGTCGTGCCGGGCGGCTCGCACCCGTCCTACACGCATGGCTATTATGAGCGCGACAACGCCGCCTATCTCGAATGGGATGAGATCGCCGCTGACCGCGACCGCTTCCAGGCGTGGATGCAGAAGAATGTCATCGAGAGCAGCGCCGACGACTTTGCCGGCCGCGTCGGACATCTGAGGAAAGCCGCATGAGCGACACGAAGGGCTTCACCCCCAACGAGATGATGACGATCGCCGCCAGCCGCGCGTTGAAAAGCGACGATGTCTGCTTCGTCGGCATCGGCGCGCCATCGGCCGCCTGCAACGTCGCGCGGCTGACCCATGCGCCCGACATCACGCTGATCTATGAGAGCGGCACCATCGGCACCGCGCCTGAGG
>NZ_RZSG01000801.1:0-2661 GCF_003997725.1 Mesorhizobium sp. M4A.F.Ca.ET.050.02.1.1 | reverse complement strand
GTCATCGGCGGCGATATCGTTGACGGCAAGGCCGGAGCGCGCGTCGACCAGCCGGGCGCCCGACGTGCTGACCGTGCCGCCGATGACCGGCGAAGTCGCCGGGCCGCGCACCTGGACATTGACGTTGGCGGTGCCGCTCAGCGACAGGCCTTGCGCGGCGAGCTTGGCGGCAAGGAAGGAGAACGGCACCTTGCCGGAGAAGTCGAGCACCAGCGCCGGCGTTCCCGCCGTCGTCACCGAGCCGCCGCCCTTCAGGCCGAGCCCTGCGCCGTCGCTGATGTCGGCGTCAAAGGTGAGTTTCTTGCCGGCGAACGTTCCCGACGAGGAAATGTTCATGCCGCCGAGGCCGGCGCTGCGCGTCTGCGCGGTCTGCACGCCGCCGGCGTCGATCTTGAAGGCAACCGACGGATTGGCCGGCGCGCCCGTCACCTTGACCGTACCGGAGATGGAACCTGCAGCATCGAGGCCGCGCGAAAAACTGTTGGCGAGCGAAGCCGGCACCTTGGCCAGCGCGGCATTGATATCGAGCGCCTGTCCGACCTTGCCGGTCACCGTCGCGGTGCCGCCGCCGAGATTGAGCACCAGCCTGTCCAGGCTCGTCGTGCCGTTGGCGATACTGACCGTCGAGGCCTGCGCGATCGCCGCCTTGATGCCTTGCACGGTCGCCTGACCTGAGGTGAGTTCGATGGTCGTGGTGCCATTCGCCACCCTCACCCGCCCGGCGGCCTTGGCCGGAATGTCCTTGACGGTGGCGCCGCCGGAAAAGCCGGTCCAGTCGCCGTCGCGCTTCAGGTCGACATTGATGCCGCTGACCACGGTGCCGCCCGAAGTGACGCTGTCGGCGCGGACCTTGCCGGAGATCACCGGGGCGGCCAGGTAATTGGCGACCAGCGCGTCGATGGCGACGTTCCTGGCCGAGAGGTCGCCACGCGAAATCGCGGCCGTGGTCGCCTTGACGGTGACGTTGGGGCCGTTGGCCGTCTTGGTGAAGGCGATGGTGCCGCGCACGTCGCCTTCGGCCATTTCCAGCGCCAGCGCCGCCAGCGGGCCGATATCGGGCAGGTCGAGCGCGATGGTGCCGGCGGGCACGAAGGCCTCGTCAAGCGCGAGGTCGCCGGAGATCCGGTTCTTCCCGAGCGACAAGAGCAGCCCGTTGATCGCGCTCTTGCCATCGGTGGTCGCCAGCACCGCGCTGCCTTGCAGCGCCTGCCCGGCGACATTGCCGGTCAGTTGCACATTCGCCTCCGGATTGGCGGCATCGGCCTTGCCGGTGGCCGTCAGTTTAAGCCCGGTGATTTCGCGCGCCGCCACCGAAAGCCTGTCGCTGTTCACAGTCAACGACAGGTCAGGCGCCAGGCTTGGCCCTTGCGCGTTGAGCGCGAAGGCGATCGCGCCCTTGGCGTCCTTGGACAACAGCGAGATATCGGTCAGGGCGCCCTTGATGTCGGCGCTGAGCCTGTTGTCGGCAAGGCTTGCTTGCCCGTCGGCGGTCAGCGCGCCGGAGGCCAGGTTGACCGAACTGATCGTGACACCGCCATGGGCGTCGCGCTTCATCGCAGCGCTGAGCTGCGTGCGCTCGGCCAGCACGCCGCGCGCCGCCGCCGGCAAAGCCGCCGAGAGGGCGTCGACCTTGAGATTAAGGTCGATGGCGCCGTCGGCCAGCGAGACGCGGCCGTTGAAGGCGCTATCCAACGCCTCGCCCTGCACCGAGCCGCTGTCGATCGTGATCGCGTCCGCGGCGAGGCTGCCGGCGACCTTGGCGGTGATCTTGCCGGCGACCAGCGGCGCGATGGTTGGATTGTCGAGCCCGATCGTCTCCACCGTCACCGTGCCGGAAATCGGTCCGGTGCGGCTCTTCACGTCGAAGGCATCGGAATGCAGCGCTAGCGTGATGCCTTCCGACTTGGTGAAATTCGTCGCGATCGAAGGCAGCACGGCCGAGATGTCGAGCTTCGGCTGCGTGCCCTGCCCGGCCGCCTTCACCGACAGCGCCTGCAATTCAAGCTTGATCGGGCTTTCGGCGCTGCCGAACGACAGCGGCAGGCTTGGACCCGTCGAGACAAGGTCGAGGGCGAAATCACTGGCGCCGTTCGCATTGATGGTGCCGGAAGCCTTGCCGGAAATCTTCTCGCCCGAAAGCGTCGCCTGGTCCAGCACAATACCGCCCGCGGTGGTGAAGCTTCCCAAGGCATTGAGGCTGAGCGGCCCGAGGCCGGCCTGGCGGGTCTGGCTGGTTTCGGCGCCGGTCAATTTGGCATTGAAGCGGACGTCCGGATTTGCCGCCGGGCCGGTGACTTCGGCCGTGCCGTCGAGCGTGCCCGCGGCGTCGAGGCCGGGCGAGATATCGTTGGCAAGGGCGGCCGGCAGCGCCGAGACCGTGGCCGCGAGGTCGAGCGTCTGGCCGGCCTTGCCGGAGAGCGTCACCGAACCGCCGCCGAGATCGAGCACCAGCCTTTCGATGCTGGTCACGCCATTGGCGATAGAGAGGTTCGACGGCCCGGCGATCGCCGCCTTGATGCCGCGAACGGTGGCTTCGCCTGAGGCGATCTCGACACTGGTGGTGCCGTTCGCGATCCTGACCCGGCCGGCGGCGGTGGCCGGAATGCCGGCAATCGTGGCGCCGCCGCTGAAATTGGTCCAGTCGCCGTCGCGCTTCAGATC
>NZ_RZSG01000800.1:0-2664 GCF_003997725.1 Mesorhizobium sp. M4A.F.Ca.ET.050.02.1.1 | reverse complement strand
TCCATTTCGGGCTCACGGCGCTCCCCGGCGGCTTCACCGGCGTCGACATCTTCTTCGTCATCTCGGGCTATCTGATCACCCGCCATCTCGTGAACGAGATCGGCGAGACCGGCCGGCTCGACCTCTGGCGCTTCTATGCGCGGCGCGCGCGCCGGCTGCTTCCGGCCGCGCTGTTCGTCATCCTTGCCACGCTGGTCGCCGGCGCCGTCATCCTGTCGCCGGAGGAGCAGTCGCTCTATTCCAAGGGCGCCATGTTCGCCTCGGCCTACATGATCAATCTGTGGCTTATCCGCTGGTCGTTCGACTATTTCGCCGCCGACGCCGCCAACAACCCGTTCATCCATTTCTGGTCGCTGTCGGTCGAGGAGCAGTTCTACCTCGCCTGGCCGGCGCTGCTGATGCTTGCGGCATGGTTGAGGCCGGGCAAGCGGGCGGTGATCCTGGTCATCGGGCTTGCCGGCCTTGTCTCCTTCGCCGTCTGTGCCTGGCTGACCACGGTAGCCCAACCCTGGGCCTTCTATTTCTCGCCGTTGCGCGCCTGGGAGTTCGCCGCCGGCGGGCTGGCAACGCTCGTGCCGGCGGCGGCCTTGCGGCAGCGCCGCGGCCTGAGCGCCGCCATGGCCTGGGCGGGCCTTGCGCTGATCGCCATCGCCTATCTTTGCTTCAGCGAGGACGCCCCCTTCCCCGGCCTGCCGGCTTTGGTGCCGGTGGCCGGCACTGTCCTCATGCTGCTGGCGGGAGCGGCCGGCGCCAGGAACGGCCTCAGTGCCGTCCTGGCGCTGCCGCCCTTGCAATGGGTCGGCAAGCTTTCCTATTCGCTCTATCTCTGGCACTGGCCGGTCATCGTCTATGCCGGCATGCTTACCGCCGAGCTCTCCACCGTGCAGCGCCTCTTCTGCCTGGCGCTGACGCTGGCGCTGTCGGCCTTCACCTACCTGTTCATCGAGAACCCGATACGCCGCAATGGCTGGCTTATGGCCAATGCGGCGCGGGCGCTGGTGCCGGCCGTCCTCCTGACCGGCACCGGCGTCGTCGCCGCCTACGCCAATGCGCGACTGGCCGTGCACGACCTCGACCCCGAGCAGCGCGTCATCGCCGAAAGTGCGGCACGCCCCTCCACCGCGCGCGCCAAGGGCGGCTGCGTGCTCGATTTCGAGACCGTCAAGCCCAAGCCCTGCGTGTTCGGCGCCAAGGATGCCGAGGGTTCGGTCGTGCTGTTCGGCGACTCGCATGCCGATCATTGGTCGACGCCGCTGATCGAGGCGGCAAGCAGGAACAACTACCGCGTCGTGACCTATCTCAAATCCTCCTGCCGTGCCTCACGGGTCACGACCTGGAACTGGCGGCTGAAGCGCGACTACACCGAATGCGACCGGTGGCGGGAGCAATCGGTCAAGGACATCATCGCGCTGCATCCGCGCATGGTGGTGATCTCGGAATTCTCGATCGGCAACGTGATGAAGGAATCGCCCGAGGAACTGAGGCACGCCGATTGGAACCAGGAATGGAGGGCCGGCCTGCACTGGACGCTCGCGGCATTCAGCCGGGCCGGGATCAAGGTCGCGGTGATCAGGGACGTGCCCTACAATGGAAACTATGTCGACAAATGCGTGGCGCGGGCGCTCTGGCGCGGGCAGCCACCTGAGGTCTGCGATACGCCGAGGATCACGGCGGCGAACGACGATATCGCCGCGGCGGAGCGCGACGTCGTGCGCAGCGTGCCCGGCGCCACCTATGTCGACCTGACCAGCCAGTTCTGCGACCAGACCACCTGCCACGTCTTCATCAACGGCAAGCTCGCCTACCGCGACCGCCATCATCTGGCGACCCCCTTCGCGGAATCGCTGGAGCCTGTGGTGGAAAAGACAGTGCTGCGGCAGGTGCGCAGTTAGGGGCGAGAGCCGTACCTACTGCGGTCTTTCAGCTGCGAGCGGCGTTTGCCGGAGCTGCGTCAGGGTCGGAAAGCGCGGTCGTGCCAGCTGTGCGCACCGCATCAGACGGTTTCGAGCCGGCTGAACCGGACCGGAATGAGTTTGCGGGTCTTGATCTGCCCTGCCGCGGCCTTGTCGATAACAGTCAGAAACTGAACGTCTTCGGCCACCAGTGGCAGAACCAGACGTCCCCCTGGCTTGAGCTGGTCGAGCAGAGCCGGCGGCGTCCGGTCGGCCGCCACGCTCACCAGGATCTTGTCGAACGGAGCGTGCTCGGGCCAGCCGCGAGACCCGTCCCCGACACGGATGGCGACGTTGGAGAAGCCAAGGCCCCGCAGCAGATCCTCGGCCTGGCTGGCGAATTCCTCGATGATCTCGACGCTCCAGACCTGTCCGGCGAGTTCCGCGAGAATCGCGGTCTGATAACCCAGTCCGGTCCCGATCTCGAGCACCGACTCGTGGCGTCGGGGAGCAAGGAGATCGGTCATCAGAGCGACCATGAAGGGCTGAGAGATGGTCTTGTCGAAGCCGATCGGCAGCGGCATGTCCTGGTAGGCATAAGGCGCGACCGAGGCCGGCACGAAGAGATGTCGCGGCACCCGCAGCATCGAAGCCATCACCCGCTCTTCGAACGCTGCCTTGCCGAGTTCGTCGCTTGTAAGGTCGGCGAGGATCGCAATCATCTCGACCATGTGCCTGCGTAGGATCGCAAGGTGCTCTTCGTTCATCGGAT
>NZ_RZSG01000007.1:0-35661 GCF_003997725.1 Mesorhizobium sp. M4A.F.Ca.ET.050.02.1.1 | reverse complement strand
GACCATGCCGATCGGCGGCGGCCTCGGCTTCCCCCGGGACCCGGCGTCGCTGGCGGCCGATCTGGCTGGTGAGTTCGCGATCGGCGGCGCCCGCGCCGCCTATCTTGTCGACCGCTATGGCAGCGGTGCGCGCGACATCGTCCTGTTTTGCGTCGGGCGTCCCGACGATATCAGACTGGACAGCAGGACCGAAACGACGGCAGCCGAAATCGTCTACCTGACCCGGCATGAGTTCGTAACCTGTCTGTCGGACCTTATCCTGCGCCGCACATCGCTTGCCATTTGCGGCGACATCTCGATGGCAGCCATCGAACGCATCGCCGACGCACTGGCCGCCGAGCGCGGCTGGAGCGATGAGCATCGCGACCGCGAGGTGCAGGGCCTGGTTGCCGAACTCGATACCTATCACGGCGTCTCGCAGGAGATGCTCGACCAACGCACGATTTCAGGAGCAGAAAATGAAGGTCAGCGCCAAGGCCCGCATGAACCGGATGTTCACCAACGGCAATTGCCTCGACGTGGCGCTCGATCACGGCGTCTGCAATGAACCGGATTTTCTCGTCGGCCTGGAGGACATGCCGCGAGTCATCGACACGCTGATCGCGGCAGGTCCGGACGCGCTGCAACTCGCCTACGGGCAGGCCGATCTGTTGCAATCGCGGCCGGACAAGGACAAGCCGGCGCTGGTCATGCGCATCGACATGGGTAATCCTTACAACGCCCAGCGCCACCGCGTGATGTGGTCGATGCTGCAGAATCATGACGAGCCGATCATCGGCGCGCTGGAGATGGACGCAGCCTGCGTCGTCGTCAACCTGTTCATGCTTCCCGACGAGCCGGAGCTGTTTCGCCAATGTGTCGAAAACATCAGCAAGGTCCGCGCTGCCTGCCACAGATACGGCATGCCCTTGATGATCGAGCCGCTGGTGATGCTGGCCAACGATGTGCGCGGCGGCTACCAGGTCGACGGCGATGCCGAGAAGATCGTCACCCTGGTGCGGCTCGCCGCCGAAATGGGTGCCGACATCATCAAGGCCGATCCGACGGACCGGCCTGAGGATTTCCACCGCGTCGTCGAGGCGGCGCGCGTGCCGGTGCTGGTGCGCGGCGGCGGCAAGGACGACCTTAGGACCGTGCTGGCAAAATCGTCGGCCCTGCTCAGACAAGGCGCCAAAGGGCTGGTCTATGGCCGCAACATCTATCAGCATGCCAACCCGAAGGCGGTGGTCAACGCGCTGATGGCGATGATCCACAAGGACGCTGGCGGCGAGGAGGCCTGGGATATCTACAACAATGGCTGATCAGGCCGCATATCTGCTCGGTCTCGACGCCGGCAACACCATCATCAAGGCGGTGCTGTTCGACCTCGCCGGGCGGCAGGTCGCCATGCACACCGTCGCCGGGCGCTCGCACACGCCGCGGCCCGGCTATGTCGAACGCGACCTCGGCGATATGTGGGCCGCTGCGCGCGACGCCATCCGCCGCTGCATTGCGCAGGCTGGTATCGACGCACGCCAGATCGCCGCTGTCGGCTGCGCCGGCCATGGCAACGGCCTCTATCTGATCGACCGCGTTGGCGCCCCGCTGATCGGCATCCAGTCGCTCGACACCCGCGCCGCCGGCATGGCGGCGGAACTGGCTTCGCGCAACGCCGGGGCCCTGCACGCGATCTGCCTGCAAAAGCCCTGGCCGGCGCAGACGCCAACCTTGCTGGCCTGGGTCAAGCAGCATGAACCCGACCTTTATGCCGCGACCGGCACGGCGATGCTGTGCAAGGATTTCATCGCCTTTTGCCTCACCGGAGAGCAGGTGAGCGATGTCTCCGACATGTCCGGCTGCGGCCTCGTCCGCATGCCCGAAGGCATCTATGATGGCGAGCTTCTCGCGCTCTACGGCATCGAGGACGCGCAGGCAAAACTGCCGCGGCTGCTCGACAGCGCCGACATTGCCGGGGCGGTCACCGCCAGCGCGGCCGATGAAACCGGGCTGGCAGAAGGCACGCCGGTCATCGCCGGCTATTTCGACGTTGTCGCCAGCGCCATGGGGGCCGGCGTCGTGCGCCCCGGCGAAGCCTCGATCATTGCCGGCACCTGGTCGGTCAACCAGGTTTTCTCCGCCGCGCCGGTTGTCGATCCCGATGTTTTCATGGTCGCGCGTTTCGGCCCCGGCCGCTTCGTCAACATCGAATCCAGCGCGACATCGGCCGCCAATCTTGAATGGTACGTGCGCGAATTCGTCGAGCGCGGCAGCCACCACGACGATCCGTTCGGCCACTGCAACGCAGCTGTCGGCGAAGTCACGCCGGCCTGGGACGACCCGATTTTCCACCCGTTTCTCTACGGCTCGGGCCAGGGCGCCGAGTTCCGCGCCGGCTTCTACGGCCTGGCCGGCTGGCATAGGGAAGGCCATCTGCTGCGCGCGCTGTTCGAAGGCGTCATGTTCGAGCACCGGCGCCACATCGATGTGTTGAAACACGCCGGCGTCAGCTTCGACAAGGCGGTGCTGTCCGGCGGCGGCTCCCGCAGCGAACATTGGCCGCAAATCTTCGCCGACGGGCTCGGCGTACCGATCACCGTTCCTGAAGCCCGCGAGACCGGCGCGCTTGGCGCGGCGATCGGCGCCGGCGTGGGGGCCGGACTGTTCGCCGACTATGAGTCCGGCGTCGACGCCATGACCCGGTCACGCGCCGCCTACCGCCCGGATCCGGCCATGCAGCGACATTATGCCAGGCGTTATCGCGCCTATTGCGGCCTCGCCGATACGCTGCGATCGTTCTGGACCGAACAGGCCGCAGGACCAGGCAGAGCAGCAGAATGACCCAAAGGCTGGACGGCGACTACGACTACATCATCGTCGGCGCGGGTACGGCCGGCTGCGTGCTGGCCAACCGCCTGAGCGAAGATCCGGCGACGCGCGTGCTGCTGCTCGAGGCCGGCGGCAGCGACAATTACCACTGGGTGCACATTCCTGTCGGCTATCTCTATTGCATCGGCAATCCGCGCACCGACTGGATGATGAAGACGGCACCGGAGGCCGGCCTGAACGGCCGCTCGCTGGTCTATCCCAGGGGCAAGGTGCTGGGCGGCTGCACATCGGTCAATGGCATGATCTACATGCGTGGCCAGGCTGCGGACTATGATGGCTGGCGGCAGATGGGCAATGTCGGTTGGGGCTGGGACGACGTGCTGCCCTATTTCCTCAAATCCGAAGACCATCATGGCGGCAAGACCAGGCTGCATGGTTCCGGCGGCGAATGGAAAGTGGCGCGGCAGCGCCTGTCCTGGCCGATCCTCAACACAGTGCAGGACGCGGCGAAGGAATTCGGCATTATGCCGCGCGAGGATTTCAACGACGGCGACAATGAGGGTTCCGGCTTCTTCGAAGTGAACCAGAGCAAGGGTATACGCTGGAACACCGCCAAGGCATTCCTGCGCCCGGCGCTGCGGCGGCCCAACCTGCGGCTGGTCGCCAAGGCGCATGTCGAGAAGGTGCTGTTCGAGGGCAAGCGGGCTACGGGGGTCGGCTACCTCGCCGGCGGCGAGGCACGCCAGGCCAGCGCCAGGCGAGAAGTGTTGCTGACGGCCGGCGCGATCAACACGCCGAAACTGCTGGAGCTTTCCGGTGTCGGCCAGCCGGATCGCCTCGCCTCACTCGGGATCGATCTGGTTCACGCCAGCCCGGATGTCGGTGAGAACCTGCAGGACCACCTGCAGATCCGCACGGTCTACAAAGTGTCGTCGGCGCTGACGCTCAACACCCTTGCCAACAGCCTGAGCGGCAAGGCGCGGATCGCGCTGCAATATGCCTTTGCCCGGTCGGGGCCGATGTCGATGGCGCCAAGCCAGTTCGGCATGTTCAGCAAATCCGATCCGTCGATGGCGACGCCGGACCTGGAATACCACGTCCAGCCTTTGTCGACGGACCGGCTGGGCGACCCGCTGCACCCGTTCCCGGCGATCACCATGTCGGTCTGCAATCTGCGGCCCGACAGCGTCGGCTCCGTACATGCCACGACACCTGAATTGGCCGTACAGCCGGAAATCCGGCTGAACTATCTCTCGACGGTGCGCGACCGCGAGATCGCGCTGAGCTCGGTGCGCCAGGCGCGCATGATCATGACCGCCAAGGCGCTTGCCGACTTCCATCCGGAGGAAATCCTGCCCGGTCCCGCCCACCAGTCCGACGACGACCTGCTGCACCAGATCGGCTCGATCGCGACGACGATCTTTCATCCGGTCGGCACCTGCCGAATGGGCGTCGACGATCGCGCCGTCGTCAGTCCCGACCTGTGCGTGACCGGTGTCGAGGGTCTGCGCGTCATCGACGCCTCGATCATGCCGCGCATCGTCTCCGGCAACACCGCCTCGCCCGTGGTGATGATCGCCGAGAAGGCGGCGGATATGATCCGCCGACCTGCATGAGCCGGCGGCGACCAGCTATGACCCGGGTATGTCGTAGATCGCCCTGACCTCGACGGTGCCGAGTTCGGCCAGCGGAATGTCGCCGGCGATCTCCAGCGCCTCGTCGAGGCTCTCGGCCTCGATCATGACGAAGCCGAGCAACTGCTCCTTGGTCTCGGCGAACGGGCCGTCGGTGACCAGTCTTTTCCCGTTGCGCCGCCGCACACTCTTCGACGTCTTCACCGATTGCAGCGCCTGCGCGATGATCAGCTTGCCTTGTTGGTCCAACGATCTGTCATAGGCCAGCGAATCGGCGTCTAGCTTGGCCGATCCTTCCGGGGTCAACGCATAAAGGCTCTGTTCCTCGCCATAGACCAGGCAGACATATCTCATTCCGATCTCCCGTGTTGTGATGGACCATAGGATGCGGTGATGATGGTGTCAGCCGCGCCTCCGAACGCCGCCGCATGATCGAGAAGGCATGCCGCGATGCCGATGATGGCGACCGCCGCCAGCAGCCGGCCGAAGCCGGAGGGCGGCGGATCGAGCCAATAGTCTTCCTGTCGCCGGGCCTTGTGCTCAGGGCATTTCCACAGCGCGAAAAACAAACCGTCAATGTGAGCCTCCATCCGGCCGCGAAATCCGTGGCCGCCCGTAGGACGGTCGAGTCCGATGGAAGTCGACATTTTTGCGCGCGCTTTTTTTGAGAAAGAATTTTGGACGCCACCGCTCGAAGAGCGCGGTGGCCTTCGCGCGTGCCCGCGCTATAGTCCTGGGGAACGCCGGCGCTCTGCCGGCGCAACCCCGACGATCAAGGAGGATTTCATGGACCGCACCGCGAACGCCGTCTGGAATGGCAATCTGAAGGAAGGCAAGGGCACGCTCGACTCCCAGAGCGGGGCGCTGAAAGGCACGCCCTATTCGTTCAAGGCGCGCTTCGAGGACGAGAGCGGCAAATCCGGCACCAACCCGGAGGAGCTCATCGCCGCCGCGCACGCCGGCTGCTACGCCATGCAGTTCTCGCACTTCCTCGCCGAGAATGGCACGCCCGCCACCGAACTCGACGCCAAGGCGGTGGTGACGCTGGTGCCCGGCACCGGCATCACCGGCAGCGCTCTCACCGTCGTCGGCAAGGTGCCGGGCATCGACGCGGCAAAGTTCAATGAGCTGGCCGAGAAGGCCAAGGCCGAATGCCCGGTCTCGAAGGCGCTCGGCGCCATCAAGGTTTCGCTCGACGCGAAGCTGGGGTGAGAAGACTGCAGACGTCGGTCTGCCGGCGCTGCTCATTATTACAGACGCTGGGTGCTGCCCCTCACCTGCCTGCCGGCGTCCCCTCCCCGTATAGTGACGGGGAGAGGGGCGCTGTCACCGATGGTTTCGCCAATCTCCAACGCTGCGAGACTGGCGCCAAAGTCGCGGCCAGCCTCTTTCTCCCCGTTTACGGGGAGAAATGCCCGGCAGGGCAATGAGGGGCAGCCCCGACTTCGGCCCGGATGCGAGACTACTGCATTAAGGCACTACTACCCGCCCAGTGCCTCGACCTTGGCACGCAGCGCCGCCACCTCCTCTTCAAGCGCCAGCACCCGGGCCTCAAGATCGGAGCCCGATGACGCTGGCGGCTGCCATGGCGCCGCTGCGACGGCCGCCACATCCACCGGCCCGCCCAGCAGATGCACATAGCGGTCCTCGCGCTGGCCTGGCCCGCGCGGTATCTCCTGAACGAGCGCCGGCCGGCGGCCGATCAGCATGTCGAGTTCACCGCGCAGATCCTCGATCGACGAAAACCGCGCCATGCGCTCGCTTCGCGCCAACAGCTCATATGCGGTCTGCGGCCCGCGCAACAGAAGCAGCCCGACCAGGGCGGTCTGCGGCGTGGTCAGCGAGAATCGCTGCGCCATCTGATGCTCATAGCGCTCCACGCGCGAACCGAACATCTGCCGCACCAGCCCCTTCTGCTCAAGCAGCTTCAGGGCCCGATGCACCTCGGTCTGTTCCAGCGCCATCACCGGCTCGCGCGCCGTCTTCTGGTTGGCGGCGGCAAGCGCTGCATTGAGCGTCAGCGGATAGACGTCCGGCGTCAATTCCTTCTTCTCGATCAGGCAGCCGAGCACACGCGCTTCGGCGGGAGAGAGGATGGGAAGGTCTTCGCTCATTGCCGTGCAATCCTTTCTGACGCTGGCGGGACAGCGCCCCCCTCTGTCCTGCCGGACATCTCCCCCACTTGGGGGGAGATCAGCAGCTTCGCCGACCGCGCTTCATCCTTCAACCTTGGAGATAGGCGAAAGCCCTCATGACAGCCAATCTCCCCACCCGTGGGGGAGATGTCCGGCAGGACAGAGGGGGGCGCGAAGGATCGCCGCGTTTGAGGTTGTCGTTGGTTATCCCGCCAAGGCTAAACCCGCCGCTCCACCATCATCTTCTTGATCTCCGCGATCGCCTTGGCCGGGTTCAGGCCCTTGGGGCACGCCTGCGCGCAGTTCATGATGGTGTGGCAGCGATAGAGCCGGAACGGGTCCTCGAGATTGTCGAGCCGCTCGCCCTTGGCCTCGTCGCGGCTGTCGATCAGCCAACGATAGGCTTGCAAGAGCACCGCCGGGCCGAGATAGCGGTCGCCGTTCCACCAGTAGCTCGGGCAGGACGTCGAGCAGCAGGCGCACAGGATGCATTCGTAGAGCCCGTCGAGCTTCTCGCGGTCCTCATGGCTCTGCAGCCATTCCTTGGCCGGCTCCGGCGACACCGTCTTCAGCCATGGCTCGATCGAGGCGTGCTGGGCGTAGAAATTGGTGAGGTCGGGAACCAGGTCCTTGATCACCGGCATATGCGGCAGCGGATAGACTTTCACCGCGCCGGAAATGTCGTCGCAGCCCTTGGTGCAGGCGAGCGTGTTGGAGCCGTCGATGTTCATGGCGCAGGAGCCGCAAATGCCCTCGCGGCAGGAGCGGCGCAGCGTCAGCGTCGGGTCGATCTTGTTCTTGATGTAGAGCAGCGCGTCGAGCACCATCGGTCCGCAATCGTCCATGTCGACGAAATAGGTGTCCATGCGCGGGTTCTCGTCATCGTCCGGCGACCAGCGGTAGATGCGGTATTCGCGAAGATTGGTGGCGCCCTCCGGCTTCGGCCAGGTCTTGCCCTGCTGAACTTTCGAATTCTTGGGGAGCGTGAGTTCGACCATTACCTGCGGTCCTTTCGGATGACGAGCTTCAGCCCGGACCAGATTTCATTCACGGCGGCGATCTTGACGTCGACCAGGTCGCGCTTCAGCGCCTCGGCGCGGATGACGTCCTCGGTGACGTCGGTCGCCACCTTCGACGCCTTCTTCGGCCATGAAACCCAGACCATGCCGTCGCGCTTGATCGCCGTCTCGATGCCGGCAAGGCCGTCCTCGATCTCGGCGCGCCGCCGGGTGAAGGCATGCACGGCATCGTATCTCTGGCGACCAGAAATTTCCGACCAGTCGGCCAGCCGGTCGATCGCGGCAAAGTCCACGGCTCCGGCAAGATCATCCAGCTCCGGCGGCAGCGCGATGAAGGCGGCGACCATGCCGTCCTTCAGGCCGAGCTTGGCCGGAAGCGGGGTGCCGGAATATCCCGTTGCCGCCAGCGCCATCGTCAGTACACCCTGGCCTTCGGCGCGATCTTGGCGAGGCTGATGCCGCCGTCCTTCTCGGCCAGCAGCGGCTCGGTGTGCACCGGACGATAGGTCAGCGTCACCTTGCCGTCCTCGCTGAGATGGGCCAGCGTGTGCTTGCGCCAGGCGGCGTCGTCGCGGGCCGAGAAATCTTCCCGCGCATGCGCGCCGCGGCTCTCCTTGCGAGCCTCGGCGCCGTAGACCGTGGTGATGGCGTTGGCCATCAGGTTTTCGAGCTCCAGCGTCTCGACCAGATCCGAATTCCAGATCATCGAGCGGTCGAACACCTTTATGTCCTTGAGCTCGCCCCAGATCTGCGAAATGCGCTTGCAGCCATTTTCCAGCGATTCCTGTGTGCGGAACACCGCCGCGTCTTCCTGCATCGCCTTCTGCATCTTTTCGCGAAGCACCGCCGTCGGCGTCGAGCCGTTGGCGTGGCGAAGCCGGTCGAAGCGGTCCATGATCTTCTCGACCGAGGCTTCGTTCGGCGACGGGATTGCCGACTTGCGGTCGATCACCTGGCCGGCGCGGATCGCCGCGGCGCGGCCGAACACGACGAGATCGATCAGCGAGTTGGAACCCAGCCGGTTGGCGCCATGCACCGAGGCGCAGCCGGCCTCGCCGACCGCCATCAGGCCTGGCGATACCTTGTCCGGGCTCGCGGCTGTCGGGTTGAGCGCCTCGCCCCAGTAGTTGGTCGGCACGCCGCCCATATTGTAGTGCACCGTCGGCAGCACCGGGATCGGATCCTTGGTGAGATCGACGCCGGCGAAGATCTTCGCCGACTCCGAGATGCCGGGCAGCCGCTCATGGAGCACCGCCGGATCGAGATGGTCGAGATGCAGGAAGATGTGGTCCTTGTTCTTGCCGACGCCGCGTCCCTCGCGGATCTCCAGCGTCATGCAGCGTGAGACGACGTCGCGCGAGGCGAGGTCCTTGGCCGACGGCGCGTAGCGCTCCATGAATCGCTCGCCCTCGGAATTGACGAGATAGCCGCCCTCGCCGCGGGCGCCCTCGGTGATCAGGCAGCCGGCGCCATAGATGCCGGTCGGGTGGAACTGAACGAACTCCATGTCCTGCAGCGGCAGTCCGGCACGGGCGGCCATGCCGCCACCGTCGCCGGTGCAGGTATGCGCCGACGTCGCCGAGAAATAGGCGCGGCCGTAGCCGCCTGTCGCCAGCACCACCATCTTGGCCGAGAAGCGGTGGATGGTGCCGTCGTCGAGGTTCCACGCGACGACGCCGGTGCAGGTGCCGTCCGGCTCCATGATCAGGTCGAGCGCGAAATACTCGATGAAGAACTGCGCGTTATTCTTCAGCGACTGGCCGTAGAGCGTGTGCAGGATGGCGTGGCCGGTGCGGTCGGCGGCCGCACAGGTGCGCTGCACCGGCGGGCCGTCGCCATAGTTCATCATGTGGCCGCCGAACGGCCGCTGGTAGATCTTGCCTTCCTCGGTGCGCGAGAACGGCACGCCGTAATGCTCGAGCTCGTAGACGGCGGCCGGCGCCTCGCGCACCATGTATTCCATGGCGTCGACGTCGCCCAGCCAGTCCGAGCCCTTGACGGTGTCGTACATGTGCCACTGCCAGGAGTCCGGGCCCATGTTGGAGAGCGAGGCGGCGATGCCGCCTTGCGCCGCCACCGTGTGCGAGCGTGTCGGGAACACCTTGGTGATGCAGGCGGTGCGCAGGCCCTGCTCGGCCATGCCGAGCGTGGCGCGCAGGCCGGCGCCGCCGGCGCCGACGATCACCACGTCGAACTTGTGATCGACGAAAGTGTAGGCGGAATTGGCTGATTTCGCGTCCTTGGCCAAAATGTCAGCCTCCGAATGCCAGTTTGAGCAGGGCGAAGAGCGAGGCGACGCCGACCGCTACGGAAAAAAATGTGTTGAGCGCAATCAGCGCCAGCTTCATGCCTTCGCCATGCACGTAATCCTCGATGATCACCTGCATGCCGAGCCGCATGTGGTAGAGGCCGGAAATCAGCACCAGCGCCAGCACCAGCGCCACGAACGGATTGGCGAGCGCCGTCCGCACTTCCGTGTAGCCGTGGCCGTTGAGCGCGATCAGGAAGCCGACGAAGAACAGGATCAGCGGGATGTTGGCGATCGCCGTCAGCCGCTGACGCCAGAAATGTGAAGTGCCCTCGCGGGCCGAGCCAAGGCCGCGGACCTTGGCCAGCGGCGTGCGCATGTCGGTGTTCTTGCCGCTCATGGTCAGGCTCCCCGCGCCATGTAGCCGGCGATCCAGATCAGCAGCGTGAGCAGGATCGAGCCGGCCAGTGTCGCCCAGGCGATCTTCGAGGCCGTGTGCTTCTCGAGCCCGGCGCCGGTGTCCCAGACCAGGTGGCGTACGCCGCCCAGCATGTGGTGCATTAGCGCCCAGGTGTAGCCGAACAGCACCAGCCGCCCCAGCCACGAGCCGAAGGCCCAGTTGACGAGATCGAACGTGGCCTCGGAACTCGCCGCTGCCATCAGCCAGAGCGCCACCAGCAGCGTGCCGAAATAGAGCGCACCGCCGGTGATGCGATGGATGATCGACATGGTCATTGTGATCGGCGGCCGGTACACGCTCAGGTGCGGCGAAAGCGGCCGTTCACGTCTGGCAAATTCGCGGGTGGCTGGTGATTTGCTCATGGCTCCCCCAGTTCGGCGTCTCCTGGAGCCTCAGCGGAAAAGCGGCATTGCCGTTCCCGGTTGCGACTTCGGACAGCCGGTTTCTAATGCTCTTTTTGCACCGCGTCAAAGCCGGAAAATCGTTTTGGAAACGTCATTTAGTCTGAAAAAAGGGCCGGCTTTTGCTTCAATCGATTAGGGCGCGTCCGAAAGCCGGCGCAATGGTTCGCTGCAGTGCGGCATGTCGATGAAGATTGCCTACCTTCTGCAGGTGAGCGGCGTCGACCCCTTCTTCATCAGCAGCGCCTCGCGTCCGTCGATCACAACTGCGTCATGCGTCGTCGCCGCCTGGTAGCGGCTGCTCTGGTTGGCGGGCGACGCCGCAAACTCCTCTGTCCAGCCATCCGGCCCTGCCACACGCAGCGACGTGCCGAGATTTTGGATGGAGATCGTGCCGCCATTACATTTGTAGGTGGCCATGCCGACTGCCGATCGCGGCGCAGTGAGGTCGGTGGTGATCCTGGCTGCGGATGCCGTTGCAGGCGCTGGCGGCGCGGCGGGTGCGGTGGCCTGCAGAGCCGGAGCGGGAGAGATCGCTGGCGATGCCGCCTTGGGCGCGCCATCCTGCGGCACACAGGCCGCTGCCGCAGCGAGCAACGGAGCAAGGAGCAATCCCCGAACCAAGCGGCGTAACGCCATGTGCTGCCCCTCCTGTGCGCGGCACGCTAGCCACGATGTCGTTCCTGATCAAGCTCACCCGGCTCAAACGGCTGGTCGAGGTGGCGCGATGGTGCGGGCAAGCATGGCCGAAAGATGGCCACCCCGTCGGCCGAAATTAACCATGTTTGTTAAAGTCCGGCCGCGAAAGCGGGCCGGCTCTTAACAAAGGTTAAGAAAAGGTTAATTTCCGATTCGAACAGGCTCCAGACCGAAACGGTCGAAGCAAACGGAGGGTGCCATGCGTTCGAATTCGAGCAGACTGCGCCTAGCGGCGCTTGCGCTGGCGGCACTTGCCGTCGGCTTCACGGCGCCGGCCGTAGCCGGGCTGCGCCACCACGACCGCGTCTATGCCGATTCCTTCGGCAATCTCGTCATCGACAGCGCCGCCGGCTACAAACGCATCATCGTCGGCGAAGGCAGGCACGCCAAGGAGCTGTCGAACTTTACCAGTGCCGGCGAGCCCGACGTGATCTACGAGAACGAATCCGACGAGACCGTTGGCCGCGGCTGCTACCAGCCGCCGGTCTTCATCAAGGGCCGCTCCTATATGTACGGCCTGTCCGACGGCGAGATGCCGAACCTCAGCCCCTGCCGTTGAAGACGGCGGACGCCTGCCGCCCGGCCGGGCCGGGCGAGACGCGCACGCAATCGCGGCCGCCGCCCTTGGCCCGATAGAGCGCCTCGTCGGCGCGCCGCAACAGATCGGAAAAGCCCTCGCCCGCGCCGAGTTCGGCGACGCCGAAGCTGGCGCTGCAGCGGTGCTCGGCCGGCAGGCTGTCGATCGGCAGGGCGCCGAACGCGCTGCGCGCGCCTTCGGCGAACAGCCGTGCGGCCGCGAGATTGGTGCCCGGCAGGATGATGGCGAACTCCTCGCCGCCGATGCGCCCGGCGACGTGATGGTCGGCCGCCGCCTCGCGCAGGAAACCGGCGAAGGTCTCGATCACCCGGTCGCCGCAGGCGTGGCCGAAATTGTCGTTGATGCCCTTGAAATGGTCGAGGTCGGCGATCACCAGCGCCACCGGAACGCCACGGCGCGCGGCATCTCTCAGGGTGATTTCGGCATGGCGCTCGAAGCCGCCGCGGTTGAGCAGCCGGGACAGCGCGTCGGTTTCCGATTTCGACGTCGCCTCGGCCAGCACGTCGCGCACCAGTATGGCCAGCGCAAGCAGCGCCAGCGCCAGGCCGAACACGGTGCCGAGCGATTGCGACACCAGCGCGTAGCTCGTCTGCACATAGGATTGCGGGTCGGCGCCGCGGCCGCCCAGCGCATGCGCGATGAAGGGCTTGGAGGCGAACTGCAGCGCGCTGGCCGTCAGCACGCCCATCAGTATGGTGTCGAGCCGCTCGCGCCTTTGCCTGGACGACCAGACGATGCCGAGCGCGGTGAACTGCATGACGGCGTAGGGAAGCTGATAGGCCATCATCGCGGTCAGCGACTGGCGCGGCAATTCCTGCACGAGATAGACCCCGACGGAAGCGATGGCCAGGAAGAGCAGCATCGGCCACCATGGCGGTGCCACGCCGTATTTGTGGGCAAGGCCGCCATTGAAGACGATGGTGGCGCCGAGGAAGACGGCAAAGGCGGCGACGACCGGGAGCCGGGCATTGTCGAAGGCGGGGATGACGAATTCGAGGGCGAAATAGACCATGCCGATCATGTAGCCGAAGGCCAGCCAGCGCGCCGACACCCGGTTTTTGTCGTAGATGGCGATCGTCATGAACGCCGCCACCAGCAGTCCGGCGACGAACAGGTTGATCACGAGTATGACGTCCGCGCTGCCCATGGTTCAAAAACCCCCGCCGACAGCAAAGCATCGACGGGCGAAAAAGACGTTAACGACGGGTCATGATCGGGCTGCTTGGCCTCACCCGACGCCGGCGGGCTCCGGCACGAACACCGTTTCCGGCCGCTCATAGGATAGCCGCACGCTGTCGCGGCCGTTCTTCTTGGCCTTGTAGAGCGCATCGTCGGCGCGGCGCATCAGCGGCGCCAGACCCTCGTCGCCGGTGCGGGCGGCGACGCCGAAACTCGCCGTCACACTGACGCCGCGCGGCAGGCTGGCGACGCCGCCGGCCGAATAGAGCGAGCGGATCGCCTCGGCGAACAGCCGCGCCGAAGCGAGATCGCACAACGGCAGGAGCACGGCGAACTCCTCGCCGCCGATGCGGCCGGCAGCACCGCGCGTGCCCGTGGCGAAGCTCAGCTTGGCGGCGAAGTCGGCGATCACCCTGTCGCCCACCGCGTGCCCGTGCCGGTCGTTGAGTGCCTTGAAGTGGTCGAGGTCGGCAAGCACCATGGCGACGGGGAATTTCGCCTTGGCGCACTGGTCGAGCAGCAGCGCCGCCCGCTCCTCGAAACCGCGGCGGTTGAGCAGGCCGGACAGCGGGTCGGTATGGGTCTCGGCCTTCAGAGCCTTCATCACGTCGAGTGCGGCCGCCGAAAACAGGGAAAGCGCGATCAGCAGCGACAGCAGCGCATGCGACAAGAGCGCCGTCGTCCAGTAGGACGAGCCGTAGAATCCGTCATAGCTCGGGAACGGCCCGTGCGCGATGACGACGATCAGGGTTCGGACGACGAAGTTCAATCCCGACAGCAGCGACAGCACGAACAGGATCTTTTCCGTCGGACCGTTGCCGCGCACCGTGCGCAGTTCGGCGGCGACCAGCAGGCTGAGGGCGCCGAAACCGAAATTCATCGACAGGATGCGCCAGGTGAGATCTGGCTGCACGAACATGAACCATGAAAAGGCGGCGAGCCCGCCGCCGGTGGTGAGTGCGATCCCGATATAGGGGACGCGCCGCCCGTAGCGCGCGACGATGGCGCTGGAGAGGCAGCAGGCGGCCGCCGTGAAGCATATGTTGGAGACAAGCTTGGTCAGCACCATCCCGACAGGAAGCGTGAAATACTGGAACAGGAAGCCGGGGGCCGACAGGCAGTAGCTCGCAGCCAGCACCGCCAGATAGGGGCGATGGCGCTGATGGAACCACAGGACGAGGAACGCCGCGCCAAGCGCCAGCGCGATCGTCGGGTTGAGCAGCGCTATGAGCAGACCCGTGTCCAAACGACTGTGATTTCCCCGCTTAGTCAGGGAAGATGCTAAAGCGCAAGCCCAAACAAGCGGTTAAGCCAAGGCCGCTTTGCCGAAAAAACCGGCGGCGTGGGCAAAGAAGAACCCCGAACCATCGGGATGGTTCGGGGTCTGCTTGGGTTCTGTATGCGGTAGGTCGCGGCCGCCTATTTCCAGTCGCGGATGTCGACGAAATGGCCGGCGATCGCTGCCGCCGCCGCCATGGCCGGCGACACCAGATGGGTGCGGCCCTTGAAGCCTTGCCGGCCCTCGAAATTGCGGTTCGAGGTCGAGGCGCAGCGCTCGTGCGGCTTCAGCCGGTCGTCGTTCATGGCGAGGCACATCGAGCAGCCCGGCTCGCGCCAATCGAAACCGGCGGCGAGGAAGATCTTGTCGAGACCCTCGGCCTCCGCCTGTTCCTTGACCAGGCCGGAGCCCGGCACGATCATGGCGTTGACGCGCGGATTGACTTTTCTGCCCTCGACCACCTTGGCGGCCGCGCGCAGATCCTCGATGCGGCCATTGGTGCACGAACCGATGAACACGCGGTCGAGCTGGATGTCGGTGATCCTGGTGCCGGGCGTCAGCCCCATATAGTCGAGCGCGCGCAGCTTCGAGGAGCGCTTGTTCTCATCGGTGATCTCTTCCGGGTTGGGCACGAAGCCCTGCACGGAGACGACGTCCTCCGGCGAGGAACCCCAGGAGACGATCGGCGGCAGCTTCTGCGCGTCGAGCACCACCACCTTGTCGAAATGCGCGCCTTCGTCGGAATGCAGCGTCTTCCAGTAGGCAAGGGCCGCGTCCCACGCCGCGCCCTTCGGCGCGCGCGGCTTGTCCTTGACATAGGCGAAGGTCGTCTCGTCCGGCGCGATCAGGCCGGCTCGCGCCCCGCCTTCGATCGACATGTTGCAGATCGTCATGCGGCCTTCCATCGACAGCGCACGAATCGCCTCACCGGCATACTCGATGACATAGCCGGTGCCGCCGGCGGTGCCGATCTCGCCGATGATGGCAAGGATGATGTCCTTGGCGGTGACGCCTTCGGGCAGCGTGCCGTCGACACGCACCAGCATGTTCTTGGCCTTGCGCTGGATCAGCGTCTGGGTGGCCAGCACATGCTCGACTTCCGACGTGCCGATGCCATGCGCGAGCGCGCCGAAGGCGCCGTGCGTGGAGGTGTGGCTGTCGCCGCAGACGATGGTCATGCCGGGCAGGGTGAAACCCTGCTCCGGGCCGATGATGTGGACGATGCCCTGGCGGATGTCGTTCTCGGAATAATAGTCGATGCCGAAATCCTTGGCGTTCCGGGCCAGCGCCTCGACCTGGATGCGGCTTTCCTCGTTCCTGATGCCGAACTTGCGCTCGGGCGAGGTCGGCACGTTGTGGTCGACCACGGCCAGCGTCTTTTCCGGATGCCGGACCTTGCGGCCGCTCATGCGCAGGCCTTCGAAGGCTTGCGGGCTAGTGACCTCGTGGACGAGGTGGCGGTCGATGTAGAGCAGGCAAGTGCCATCGTCCTGACGGTCGACCAGATGGTCGTCGAAAATCTTGTCGTAGAGGGTGCGCGGTGCGCTCATGTGCGTAAATCCGTCGATATGAAAAGGGGGAGAGTAGACGCCGGCAGTCCGGCGCCACGACTGCGATCAGTCGGCCTGGCTAAGTCGGCTGGTGAGCGCGCCGCAGACGCGCGCGGCAAATCGCGACGGCAGGCGCTTTCTGTCCTGCAGCACGAAACTTTTATAAGCCGGATCGCCGAAAAGCTCTTCCATGGCGCTGCTCATATCAATGTTTTGCCTTTTCGGCAATTGCGGGCGGCGGTGCGGCTTTCCCTTCCCCCTTGTGGGGAAGGTGGATCGGTGCGCAGCGCCGAGACGGATGATGGGTGTTGGGAGGAGTGCCGTCATCCGACCTCGCTTCGCGAGGCCCCTTCTCCCAGGGGAGAAGGGGAAGAGGGCGGCGCTCACATCACTTCAAACACAAACGTCTTCACCAGCGCTTCCGGATCGCCGATCGCGTAGCAGCGGAACCACAGACTTTGCTCCACGGCTCGCCATTTCTTCGCCTGCTCCAGTTCGTCGAACACCGCATGGAAGCCGCCGCTCTCGAACACCTGGTCGCGCACGGTGAAGATGGCGTGGCCGCCGCTCTTCGTGATGCGCACCAGCTCATGCAGGCCGGAGGCTGGCGCGTGGCCGATGGTGAAGACGCCGGTCGAAAAGAAGGCGCGGAAATGGCCGTCCGGCCAGGGCAGCTGCCCGCCGAGCATCCCCTTCTTCAGCTCGCCATAAGCCTGCCGACTGCCGGCGAGCTTCAGCATGTCGTCCGAAAGATCTAGCCCAGCGATGTCGCCATAGCCCAGTGCCTTGAGCGACGGGCCGGAGAGGCCGGTGCCGCAGCCGGCGTCGAGCAGCGGACCTTCGCCGACAGGCACGTGGCGCGCCACCCAGGCTGTGATCAGGAAGGGGAGCAAATAACCGAGCGAGGCGGTCTCGCTGTCATAGGTCGCGGCCCACTCGGCATAGGCCTTGGCAAGCGCTTCCGGCGTGTCGGCCGTGTAGACGGAGTCCAGCGCCGCATTGGCCTTGTCGAAATTCATCGATTGTCCTCCTCCGCTACCGCGCGGCGAGGATCGTAGCGCGGTCTTTGGCGGGCGGCTATTGCTGGTGCTGGCGGCGCAGCCGTTTCTCGAGCCCCCTCAGCGCCAGCGACAGGCCGACCGTGAGGATCAGATAGATGTAAGCGACGATGGAATACGTCTCGAAGAAGCGGAACGAGCCGGCGGCGTAGATCTTGCCCATCTGGGTGATGTCGGCGACGCCGAGCACCGAGACCAGCGAGGAATCCTTGACCATGGCGACGAAGTCATTGCCGAGCGGCGGCAGGATGGTGCGGATCGCCTGCGGAAAGACGATGAGCCGGAAGCGCTGCGCGCGCGTCAGCCCCAGCGCCTTGGCCGCTTCGATCTGGCCCTTCTCGACCGACTGGATGCCGGCACGGAACACTTCGGAGATGAAGGCGGAATAGCCGATGGTCAGCGCCATGATGGCGCGCCACAGAAGCGAGACGTCGCGCACCTGCAATTCGCCGAGATAGCCGGCGCTCTGCAGCGGCGCTGTCAGCGCGTTCCACGCCGCGACGAAGGCCGGCGCGCCGGCGAACGCGATCCAGAACAGCAGCACCAGGATCGGCACACCGCGGATGATCTCGACATAGAAGCGGGCGATCTGGCGAAGCAGCCGCGAGCTCGACAGCCCCATCAGCGCGATGCCGAGCCCGATCGCCGAGGCCAGCGCGAAGGCGACCACGGTGACGAAAACGGTGATGCCGATCCCCTTGGCGACCGTGGCGAAGACCTGGGCGTAGAGGTCGCTGGAAGCGATGAACAGAGCGGCGACCAATGCGAGGACGAGGGCGGCTGCCAGCCACCAGGGGAATTCGGATTTGGCTGCAGAAGCGGACGGCGCAGGCATCAGCTGGCACCGCTGGTGTAAGAATCGCGAAAGGCTGGCGCCAAGGCCCCCCTCTCTGGCCTGCCGGCCATCTCCCCCTTAAGGGGGGAGATCGAACTTCGCGTTGGCTTTCGCCAATCACCAACGTTGAATGAAGAGCACCGTCGGCGGAGCTGCCAATCTCCCCCCTTGAGGGGGAGATGCCCGGTAGGGCAGAGGGGGGTGCCTGGGCGCAATGTCAGCGTGATTTCTCGCAAATGCACCACCCTCAACAAAAGTGCCTACTGCCCCATCTTGTAATCAAGGAACCACTTCTTGTTCAGCGCATCGAGCGTGCCGTCGGCCTTGAGCGAGGCGATCGCGGCGTTGACCGGCTTCACCAGGTCGGATCCCTTGGGGAAGATGAAGCCGAAATCCTCGGTGCCGAGCGGCCCGCCGATGAGCTTGAGCTTGCCTTCGGAAGCGTCGACATAGCCCTTGCCGGCGGTGCCGTCGGTCAAGACGACGTCGACGTCGCCGGATTTGAGTGCCTGTACGGTGGCCCCGAACGTCTCGAACAGTTTGATGCGCGGGTTCTGCTCATTGCCGTCTAGCACGCTGTAGACGGCGGTGTAGAAGGGCGTCGTGCCCGGCTGCGCGCCGATCAGCCCGTCCTTGAAGGCGCCGAAACTCTTGGCGTCGGTGAAGCGGCTTTCGTCGCCGCGCACCAGCATGAACTGCTCCGAGCGCATATAGGGGTCGGAGAAATCGACCTTCTCCTTGCGGTCGTCCTTGATGGTGATGCCGGTCATGCCGATGTTGTACTGGTTGTCGGAAACCGCCTGGATCATCGCATCCCAGGAGGTGTTCTGGTACTCGACCTTGAAGTTCAGCCGCTTGGCAATCTCGTCCATCGCGTCATATTCCCAGCCGATCTGCTTGCCGGTCTTGGAATCGATGAACTGCAGCGGCGGATAGGCGTTTTCCGTCACCACCACCACCTTCTTGCCGCCGAGGTCGGGCAGCGTCTCGGCCAATGCGGCGACAGGCGCGAGAAGGCAAGCCAGCAGGGCTGCCAGCAGCAGTTTCGATTTGGTCATGACACGCTCCCAGAAACTTGAAACGCCCGGCGAATGTGCCGGGCTTGCAGGAAAAATCCGGCGCCGACTTTAGCTTTCCGCAAGCGCCTTGCAAGCCGATCCGCTGCGCGGATGGGCACCAAAGTGGATTCCCGTGCTCTCAACGACGTGGTTTTGGAACGTATCGGGGTGGATCGATTATTCCGTCGCTTCCGAGCTCGACTTGCGCATCTCGGCGACAAAGCGAGTGAGCACACCGTGCAGGGATCGCAGCTCGCCGACCTCGAGTGGCAATTGGCATGCCAGGGCGGCAGGCACCCTGGCTGCCCTCTCGCGCAGGGCCTCGCCCTTGGCCGTCGGCTCGACCAGCACCCGGCGCTCGTCGGCCACATCGCGCCGACGGCTGACGAGGCCGCTGGCTTCCATCCGCTTGAGCAGCGGCGTCAGCGTCGCCGAATCCAGGCCTAGCGCCTCGCCAAGCGCGCCCACCGTGCTCGGCGCGCGCTCCCACAGCACCAGCATCGCCAGATATTGCGGATAGGTGAGGCCCAGCGGATCGAGCAGCGGCCGGTAAAGCTTGGTCATCAGCCCGCTCGCTGAATAGAGCGCGAAGCAGAGCTGCTGATCCAGCCGCGGAACGGCAATCGCCCCGGCTCTATCCGCCGGGACGTCGCTGACGGTCGCTGTGATCTCTGTCGTCATGCTGCCTTTGCCGGAAGCGCCACGGTCGAAAGCGCCACCTCGATATTGCCCCTGATGGCGTTGGAATAGGGACAGATCTGGTGCGCCGCCGATACAAGCGCTTCCGCGCCCGCCGGATCAAGGCCTTTCGTCTCCGCCGCCAGCGACACGCCGAGCCGGAAGCCGCCCTGGTCGTTGGGATGGAGGCTGACGGTGGCCGTCACCGCGGCGTCTTCGAGCGGCAGCTTCTGCTTGCGCGCGACGAAGCGGATCGCGCTTTCGAAGCATGCGGCGTAGCCGGCGGCGAAAAGCTGCTCCGGATTGGTGGCGCCGCCCTGCCCGCCCAGCTCTTTCGGCATCGCCAGATCGACCTTGAGCAGGCCGTCGCTGGTTTCGGCGTGGCCGGCGCGGCCGCCGGTGACGCGAGCCTGAGTGGTGTAGAGTGCAGACATGTGTGGTCTCCTGTTATTTTGTACACGATTATTTAGTGTACAAGATAGTTTGTCGTCAACGTCCGCGCCCGGATTTTTGGACGGAAAGCCTTCACGGCTACGTGAACGTGTCCAGGAAACGAAAAAAGGCGGCCGAGGCCGCCTTTTCCAGAAACGATTGGTTGAAAGCCTTACTCGGCCGCGGCTTCCGCGGCCTTGGCGGCCTCGGCGGCGGCCTTCTTCTCGGCGGCGTCCTGCGCTGCCTTCTCGGCGGCCAGCGCCTCAGCGGCGGCAACCTTCTCGGCCTCGATGCGCGCCTTCTCGGCGTTCAGCGCATCACGCTCATCGTCGTTCAGCTTGCGGGCGCGCACACCGGTGTTCTCCGAAATGCGGGCCGACTTGCCGCGACGATCGCGCAGGTAATAGAGCTTGGCGCGGCGCACCTTGCCGCGGCGCACGATCTCGACGCCCTCGACCATCGGCGAGTAGACCGGGAACACGCGCTCCACGCCTTCGCCGTAGGAAATCTTGCGGACGGTGAAATTCTCCTGGAAGCCGGAGCCGGAACGGGCGATGACGACGCCCTCATAGGCCTGGACGCGGGTACGAGTGCCTTCGGTGACGCGCACCTGGACGCGCACGGTGTCGCCGGGCTGGAATTCGGGAAGCTTGCGCTTGGCTTCGATCTTGGCGGCCTGTTCGGCCTCGAGCTGACGGATGAGATCCATCTCAAATATCCACTTCTTGTTCTTCCGACAGTCAGAGCGTCCTCAACTCGCCTTGCAGTTCCATCGACCGCTTGGCTATGCCCTCTGTCCAACATAGGACATCGGGCAGGGACGGCTACACCGCCATTGTTGACGGGTTCCGAAAGATCGTTCTTCCGGTTCGGGCGGGCACATACAGCTATTTTGACGCTTTGTCACGCCTTGGCCCTGTCTTTTTTGGCCGCATGCCATCACGCAATTGGCTCCGGCGGGGTTGCGCCGGCCCTCCCAGCTTCCTAATCCGGAGAAAACAATCCTCTCCGGCGGCGTCCTGATGTCTGTTTTCGACGCGATCCTGCTCTTCCTGTCGGGCTTTGTCTCAGGCGCTGCCAATGCGGTCGCCGGCGGCGGGACCTTCATCACCTTTGGCGCCATGACGCTGGTCGGCGTGCCGCCGATCGTCGCCAATGCCACCTCCTCGGTGACCCAGTTTCCGGGCTACATCACCTCGACGCTCGCCTATGCATCCGACATTAGGCATTTCTGGCGCCAGGCATTGCTGCTCTGCCTGATCTCGGCCCTCGGCGCACTGGCCGGCGCGCTCATTCTTCTGGCGCTCGACAACCCCTCGTTCCGCACGCTCGTGCCCTGGCTGCTGCTTGCGGCCACCGCCCTGTTCGCCGCCGGGCCGTGGCTGAAGCCGGCGCCGAAGCCCGGACACCAGCCGACCGTCGGCTGGCTCGCCGGTTCGCTCGTCCAGTTCCTGACCTCGATCTATGGCGGCTTCTTCGGCGCCGGCATGGGCGTCATGATGCTGGCGACACTGGGCCTGACCCAAGCCGGCGACTACCACCGGCTGAACGCGATGAAGAACATGCTGGCGGTGGTCATTGCCGCCATTGCCATCCTGGTCTTCGTCTCCGGAGGTGTCGTCGCCTGGCCCCAGGCGATCGTCATGATTCCTGGCGGGGCGCTCGGCGGCTATGCCGGCGTCTGGATCGCCAAGCGCGTGCCGCAGAACGTCGTGCGCGGCTTCGTCGTCGCCGTCGGCCTGTTCCTCGCCTTCTACTATTTCACCAAGGGCTGAGAAATCCCGAAGAGTGGGACCCGGTTTTCGGAAAAGATCATGGTCAGATAAAGAGAAGGACGATCCGCTCGAGCTACCGGGGCGGATCGTCCGCCAGCAGATCCGGCCGCCGCTCCTTGGTCAGCTTCTCTGCCTCGGCCCGCCGCCATTCTGCGATCTTTCTGTGATTGCCCGAGATCAGCACATCGGGAATCGGCCGGCCCTCGAACTCCTGCGGCCGCGTATAGTGCGGATGTTCGAGCAGGCCGTTCTCGAAACTCTCTTCTTCGCCGGAGACCGCATTGCCCATGACGCCCGGCAAGAGCCGCACCACGGCATCGAGCAGCACCAGCGCGGCCGGCTCACCGCCCGACAGGATGAAGTCGCCGACCGAGACCTCCTCTAATCCCCGCGCGTCGATCACCCGCTGGTCGACGCCCTCGAAGCGGCCGCACAGGATCACCGCGCCAGGCCCGGCGGCAAGCTCGCGCACGCGGGCCTGCGTCAGGGGTTTTCCGCGCGGGCTCATCAAGAGGCGGGCGCGCGCATCACCCGGCGGCGAGGCATGGTCGATGGCTTTCGCCAGCACGTCGGCGCGCATCACCATGCCGGCGCCGCCGCCAGCCGGCGTGTCGTCGACGGTGCGATGCCTGTCGGTGGCGAAATCGCGGATCTGGATCGCCTCAAGCGACCATGTGCCGGCTTCCAGCGCCCGGCCGGCCAGCGATAGGCCGAGCGGACCGGGAAACATCTCCGGATAGAGCGTCAGCACCGAGGCAACAAAGCTCACCGATTGCCCCCGGCGTCCTTCGGTCCGCGCGGCCGGCCCTTCGGGTCGAAGCCGTCGCGGCCGGGAGCGGCCTGGCCATCCTCGTCTTCGACCAGCCCCGCCGCCAGCGGATCGACGCGGACGAACCCTTCGGCGACCGACACCTGCGGGACAGCGGCCTGGGTGAACGGAATCAGTACGCCTTTGCGGCCGGCAAGCGTCACGTCGAGTATGTCGCCACCGCCGAAATTGTGCACGGCGACGACCTTTCCGATGGCCGCGCCGGTGTCGTCCCTGACCTCCAGCCCGATCAGGTCGGCGTGATAGAACTCGTCCTCCTCGCCGTCGTCAGGCAGCACCGAACGATCGACGAACAGTTCGGTGCCGGAAAGCGCCTCGGCGGCATTGCGGTCGCTGATACCCTTGAAACGCACCACCACGACGGTGTTGGCGGGCCGGATGTCGATGATCTGGAAGGCGCGGCCGTCCTTGGCATAGAGCGGCCCGTAATCGGCGAGCGCCAGCGGATCGCCGGTGAAGGTCTTCACCCGCAGCTCGCCCTTGATGCCATGTGCGGCGCCGATCACGGCCAGCTGGACGGGGTTCTGGGGCTTGGTCATGGCGCGACATCCTTTGCCCTGCTCTAACCCTCCCCAGCCGTCATTTCAATGATCGCCCGGCGTCATTCCAATGATCGCCTCTTCACCGCTTCCTAACCCGACTGGCGGACAATGCCGCCATGCAGGAATTCCTCATCCCGGCAAAGCCCGACCTCCAGGCGGCGCGCGAGAACTGGCTGAAGATGCTGGCGCGCGAACGGCGGCTGTCGCCGGAGACGGTGGAAGCCTATGAGCGCGACACGCGCCAGTTCCTGCATTTCCTGACCGGCCATTGCGGCGGCCCGCCCGGCATATCCGACATTGCCGAGTTGCGCCCGGCTGATCTGCGCGGATTCCTCGCCGCCCGCCGCAACGCCGGCGCCGGTGCCCGCACGCTCGGCCGCGGGCTGGCCGGTATCCGCTCGCTGCTGCGCTTCCTCGAACGCCGCGGCCTCGCCAATGCTGCGGGCGCGGCGGCGCTGCGCGCGCCGCGCCAGCCGAAATCGCTGCCCAAGCCGCTGACGGCGAGTGATGCAAGAGACGTCGTCTCCGTCGAAGGCCAGCTGGCGGAAGAGCCCTGGATCGCCGCCCGCAACGCCGCCGTGCTGACGCTGCTCTACGGCTCGGGCCTGCGCATTTCCGAGGCGCTCGGCCTCGCCGGCGCCGAGCTGGTGTCGGAGACGGACACGGTGCTGCGCATCATCGGCAAGGGCGGCAAGACCAGGCTGGTGCCGGTGCTGCCGGTTGCCTTGCGCGCGGTCGCCGAATACCGCCGGCTCTGCCCCTTCCATATTGATCCGAAGGGCCTGCTGTTTCGCGGCGCGCGCGGCGGGCCGCTCAATCCGGCGATCGTCCAGCGCGACATGGCGAAGCTGCGCTCGGCGCTCAACCTGCCGGACACCGCCACGCCGCACGCCTTGCGCCATTCCTTCGCCACGCATCTGCTCGGCCGGGGCGGCGACCTGCGCACCATCCAGGAACTGCTCGGCCACGCCAGCCTGTCGACGACCCAAATCTACACCGGCGTCGACACCGCGCGGCTGCTGGAGATCTACGAATCCGCGCATCCACGGGCGTAAACCGCCGACTTCGTAGGCGACGCGATGGGCCTTTCGGTTGATCGTCAGGACATCATCGGACAACGCAAGCTGTTGTTAAGACCAACAGCACCGAAAACAATTTCATTCTGTCGATTAACTGTTTTGCCGCTTTTCAGCGCTAAGACGCTTCCTCATGAAACGCGTCATCGCCATCGCTGATCGCGCGGCCCTCGTGTCGCTGAGGCTGCTTGTCGCGCTGAACGTACTGTTCTTCCTGTCCTTCCTCGTCGTCCTGCTGCTGGCCGGCAGGGCACATGCCGAAGCTGCAGCCTGCGGCGGCAACGACATGCTGAGCGCGCTGCAGAAGGACGATCCGGCCACCTATCGCAAGATCGAGGCCGAAGCGGCGGCGACGCCGAACGGCAAGGGCCTCCTTTGGAAACTCGAAAAGCCGGGCGAAAAGCCTTCCTTCCTGTTCGGCACGATGCACATGACCGATCCGCGCGTCACCACGCTGCCGGCGTCCGCGCGAAAGGCTTTCGGCGCCGCCGACACGGTCGTCATCGAGACCACCGAAGTGCTCGACCAGCAGAAGATGATGGCCGCGCTCGTCAAGGAGCCGGACCTGATGATGTTCACCGACAGCACCACGCTGTCCTCGCTGCTGTCGCCCGACGACGCGGCGACGATGAACAAGGCGCTCGACGCGCGCGGCATTCCACCGGCGACCGTCGCCAAGATGAAGCCGTGGATGTTGTCGGCCATGGTGGCGCTGCCGGCCTGCGAGCTGGCGCGCAAGGCCGGCGGCGCGCCGGTGCTCGACGTCAAGCTCGCCGAGGACGCCAAGGCCTCGGGCAAGGCCGTCGAGGGGCTGGAGACCGTCGCCGACCAGCTTCATGCCATGGCCTCGGTGCCGCTTGCCTTCCACATGAAGGGCCTGGTCGACACGTTGAAGCTCGGCGACAAGGTCAATGACGTCAACGAAACCATGATCGTGCTCTACCAGCACGGCGACACCGGCATGTTCTGGCCGCTGTTTCGAGCAGTCCTGCCCGGCGACGCCGACGATCCGGCCAGCTACGCCGCCTTCGAGGAAACCATGATCACCAGCCGCAACAAGGTGATGGCCGATCATGCCGCGCCGTTCTTGGCCAGGGGCAATGCCTTCATCGCGGTGGGCGCCTTGCACCTTCCCGGCCCGCAGGGGCTGGTCGAGGATTTTCGCAAGGCCGGCTACACGGTGACCGCCGTCGACTGATCCGCACGGCCGGGTTGCGCTTCGATCGGGAAGGAGCGCCGGTGCCGTGCTGATTCGTGACTTGGCGGCGCAAGGCTCCCCGGTTTCGTGCCGAATGGTGTCGAAAGACCGGGTTCGGCTCGATCCCGACCCATTTTGTGGTGGAAATGCCTGCCGGCAGGGGATCCCAGGTCAGAATTGCCCTGCTTTCAGCATTTTCCGGGCCTAGTATGAAACCCGTTCAACGGTCGCGCGTTGACGGTTGTTATTTGATACTTTTCATCCACGGAGGACACTTTTATGGCGAACCCTAACGACACTCCCAGATCGGGCGGCGGCGGCAGTGGCTGGCTGATTGCCCTGGTGGTCATTATCCTGGCCATTGTTGCCTACTATGTTTTCGGAAGAAGCGGCGAAGCTCCGGCGCCCGCCGAGCCGCCGGCCGCCAGCACACCGGCGCCCGCTCCCGAGCCGATGAAACCTGCGGAACCTGCCCCGGCACCTGCGCCAGCGCCCGCTCCGGCACCAGAGCCGGCTCCCGCGCCAGCACCGGCCCCGGCGCCCGCTCCGGCACCTGCGCCGTCTCCGTAATCAGGCTTAGCTCAACGACGAACGGCCCGCCGAAAGGCGGGCCGTTTTGTTTGGTGGCAACCACGTTTTCGACGGGCGTTCGGCGCCGCCGCGTGGCGCGCAGCTAGATGTGGATCGGCTTGAAGAAGGTGGCCAGCGCCGCTTCCTTCACCGCTTCCGACATCGTCGGGTGTGCGTGGCAGGTACGGGCTAGATCTTCCGACGAGCCGCCGAACTCCATCAGCACCGCCGCCTCGTGGATCATCTCGCCGGCGCCGAAGCCGACGATGTGGACTCCGAGCACGCGGTCGCTTTGCTTGTCGGCCAGGATCTTGACGAAGCCGTCGGTATGCAGCATGGCGCGCGCCCGGCCATTGGCGGTGAACGGGAACTTGCCGGCCTTATAGTCGATGCCGGCCTTCTTCAACTCCTCCTCGGTCTTGCCGACCGAGGCGATCTCCGGGCTGGTATAGACGACGCTCGGGATCACGTCGTAGTTCACATGGCCGGCCTGGCCGGCAATGATCTCGGCCACCGACACGCCCTCGTCCTCGGCCTTGTGCGCCAGCATCGGCCCGGCGATGACGTCGCCGATGGCGTAGATGCCGGGCACGTTGGTCCTGAGGTGCCGGTCGGTCTTGACGCGGCCGCGCTCGTCGACCTCGACGCCGGCTTCCTTCAGCCCGAGGCTGTCGGCATAGGGGCGGCGGCCGGTGGCGACCAGCACCACGTCGGCGGCGATCGTTTCGGCGGCGCCTCCCTTCACCGGCTCGAAGGTGATGCTGGCGCCCTTCTTGGCCTTGGCGACTCCGGTGACCTTGGCGCCGAGCTTGAACTCGAAACCCTGCTTGGAAAGCAGCCGCTGGAACTGTTTCGAAACTTCGCCGTCCACGCCGCCGAGGATGGCGTCGAGGAATTCGACGACAGTGACCTTGGCGCCGAGCCTGGCCCAGACCGAGCCGAGCTCCAGCCCGATGACGCCACCGCCGACCACCACCAGATGGCCCGGCACCTTTTCCAGCGACAGCGCGCCGGTCGACGACACGATCACCTTCTCGTCGAAGTCGACCTTGACGCCGGGAATGCCGGCAACGTCCGAGCCGGTGGCGATCACGATGTTCTTGGTCTCGATCTCCTCGACCTTGCCGTCCTCACCGGTGACCGAGACCTTGCCGGCTGCGACCACCTTGCCGGTGCCTTGGAAGCTATCGATCTTGTTCTTCTTGAACAGGAAGGCGACGCCGTTGACGTTGGCCGTCACGGTCGCGTCCTTGTGCGCCATCATCTTCTTCAGATTGAGCTTCGGCGTGCCGATTTCGACGCCGAGCGTGTCGAAGGAATGGCCGGCCTCGGCGAACATCTCGGAGGCGTGAAGCAGCGCCTTCGACGGGATGCAGCCGATGTTGAGGCAGGTGCCGCCGAAGGTGGCGTTCTTCTCGATCACCGCCGTCTTCAGCCCGAGCTGCGCCGCCTTGATGGCGCAGACATAGCCGCCCGGTCCCGATCCGATGATTACAACGTCATAAGCCATGGTGTTGTCCCTTTATCCGGCCTTCAGCGGCCGCCGCTCACATTCAGGATCGCGCCCGTTATATAGGAGGCCGCATCCGACAGAAGATAGAGAACGGCGCTGGCGACCTCATCGGCCGTCCCCGCCCTCTTCATCGGCAGCATATCCTGCATCCGCGCCACACGATCGGGCTGGCCGCCGGACGCGTGGATCTCGGTGTCGGTGATGCCGGGGCTGACCGCATTGACGCGGATGCCTTCCGTCGCCACCTCGCGCGCCAGGCCGATGGTCAAAGTGTCGATCGCGCCCTTGGAGGCGGCGTAGTCGACATATTCGCCGGGCGAACCCAGCCTCGC
The DNA here is from genome assembly GCF_003997725.1 of Mesorhizobium sp. M4A.F.Ca.ET.050.02.1.1. Classification (NCBI taxonomy): domain Bacteria; kingdom Pseudomonadati; phylum Pseudomonadota; class Alphaproteobacteria; order Hyphomicrobiales; family Phyllobacteriaceae; genus Mesorhizobium; species Mesorhizobium sp. M4A.F.Ca.ET.050.02.1.1. The sequence goes on along the minus strand of NZ_RZSG01000007.1, from coordinate 7,758 downwards.
CGCGGCGGAAGAGATGTTGACGATGCCGCCGCCCTTGCCGCCATGCCGGGTCGACATGCGCTTGACCGCCTCACGCGCGCAGAGGAAGGAGCCGACGACATTGACGCGCATCATGCGCTCTACCCGCGCGGCGCTCATCTCGTCGACGCGCGTCTTGGCGTCGACGATGCCGGCATTGTTGACGAAAGCATCGAGCCGGCCGAAGGTTCTGTCCACCGCCTCGAACATCGCCAGCACATCGGCCTCGTTGCCGACATCGCCCTTGACGGCAATGGCCTCGCCGCCCGCGGCCTTGAGTTCGGCGACGAGCGCCTCGGCGACTGCCTGGTTGGAGACAAAATTGACAGCGACACGATAGCCGGCCTGGCTGGCCTGCCGGCAGATGGCGGCGCCGATGCCGCGGCTGCCGCCGGTGACCAGCAGCGTCTTCTTGTCCGCGCTCATTCCTGGCAGCCTTTCAGCAGGAAGACATCCCACGGCACCTTGGAAAAGCCGTCCGGGCCATAGGCGGCCGACATCTGCAGCGAAGCACCTAGATCTGGAAAGATCAGGCTTTTCGGCGCCTCCGCGCCTTCGGCCGGCAGCAGCGCGATGTTGCCCTTGTCGTCGGCGCTGTAGACGACGCCCTCCCACACCGTGCAGGCGGCGAGTTCATCGCCGGTCACGTCGCCGGTCGGGCATTTGTACATCAGCGAGCCATGCGGCCGCGCCACGCCGTCGGTCCACATGACGATACCGTCCAGCACCACGCCCTTGTCGAGCAGCATCTTGAAGCTGTTGGTGACGGTGGCCGAGTCCATGGTCGGCCTGAAATCGATGCCGGCCTCGCTTTCGGCATCGCCATAGACGGCGAGTTCCAGCGGGCAGGCGGCGTGGGCCTCATGACCCGCTGCGAGGACAGCCAGCGAACCGGCCATATATCCGATTATGGGCGAGGTGACGTTTGCCATCAGTTGGCTTGGCTGCTCTCGCGGCCGTCGGCGTTTTCGAGCACGCCGAAATCGGTCATCAAGACCAGCGGCTCGCCGGCCGCGTCCAATCCCCAGAAGGACGGATAGAAGCCGTCGCCCCAACCGCTCCAGAACATCGCGATGTTGGTCGCCTTGCCGGCGACCGGATGATGCATGACGAACCGATCCTGGTTGGGCGCGAATTCGGCCGCCAGCACATCGTCATAATAATTCTGGTCGGGCTTTAGCCTGTCCTGCGCGGCCGACATCAGCGCCATCGCCGTCTTGTCCATGAACGAGCCCAGACCGGCATCGACGGGATAGCCGAAGATCTCGTCGGCCTTAAGCGTCGCGATATCCTGGCCGGGCATGGTGGCGAGTTCCCAGCGCACCGGCGTGCCGGGATGGAAGCGTAGGAAGGCCGCCGCCACACGGCCCTGCGCCTCGAACAGCGAAACCGGATAGTGCCCGGGCTTCACCTTGCGGCTCAGCGCCGGCCAGTCATCGCTTGTAACCAGGGGATCGCAGGCGATGATCTCACCTGTCGGCAACTCAAGGTCTCCGATTGGCGTGATCGCTATCTTGCGCTCCGCCAGTTGCGTCTCGCTGAGCGCGAAGATACCGAGGTTGCTGCTCGCCTTTGCCGGATCCCATTGTGCGGCGATTGCCAGCGAAGGGATAGCCGTGGACAGGCCCAGTCCGACAAGGCCGCGCCGAAAAACCCGCTGTAAGCCGCGCGCCGCACGCCCCAGCCCGAACCCCAGGTGCTCCAGCCAGCCACTCATAGCGGGTCAGCCTTCGATCACAGATCGAGCACCAGCCGTTCCGGATCCTCCAGGCTTTCCTTGACGCGCACCAGGAAGGTCACCGCTTCCTTGCCGTCGACGATGCGGTGGTCGTAGCTGAGCGCCAGGTACATCATCGGCCGGATCACGATCTGGCCGCCGACCACCACCGGCCGGTCCTGGATCTTGTGCATGCCGAGGATGCCCGACTGCGGCGCATTCAGGATCGGCGTCGACATCAGCGACCCGTAGACGCCGCCATTGGAGATGGTGAAGGTGCCGCCCTGCATGTCGGCGACGGAAAGCTTGCCGTCGCGCGCGGCGAGGCCGAGGCGGCCGATCTCCTTCTCGATCTCGGCTATTCCCATCTGGTCGGCATCCCGCACCACCGGCACCACCAGGCCCTTGTCGGTGCCGACGGCGACGCCGACATGGGCGAAGTTCTTGTAGATGATGTCGGTGCCGTCGATCTCGGCGTTGACCGCCGGGATCTCCTTCAGCGCATGCGTCACCGCCTTGGTGAAGAAGCCCATGAAGCCGAGCTTCACGCCGTGCTTCTTCTCGAACACGTCCTTGTACTTGGATCGCAGCGCCATCACCGCGCTCATGTCGACCTCGTTGAAGGTGGTGAGCATGGCGGCGGTCGACTGCGCTTCCTTGAGCCGCCGCGCGATGGTCTGGCGCAGCTTGGTCATGCGCACGCGCTCCTCGCGCGGGGCGTCTTCGGCCGGCGACGGCGCGCCCCTGGCGATGGCGTCGAGCACGTCGCCCTTCAGCACCTGGCCGCGCTTGCCGGTGCCGGTGATCTGGTCGACCGCGAGGTTGGCCTCGGCGATCAGCTTCGCCGCCGCCGGCGCCGGCGGCATGGAGCGCTGCTCGATCGCGCCGGCATCGCCGGCGATCTTGGCGGTCTCGGCGGCAGCCTGCTTGACGGTGGACGCCGCCTCGGGGCTGGAGGCCTGCGACACGGCTTGCGGCTTGGTCGCGGGCGCCGCCGCCTCGCCGCCGGCCGAGATCGAGCCGAGCAGCGCGCCGACGCCGACCGTCTCGCCTTCCTTTGCGATGATCTCGCCCAGCGTTCCGGCGCCCGGGGACGGCACTTCCACCGTCACCTTGTCGGTCTCGAGCTCGACCAGCGGCTCATCGGCGGCGATCGCGTCGCCAACCTTCTTGAACCATTTGCCGATGGTCGCTTCGGTGACGGATTCGCCGAGGGTGGGGACGCGGATTTCGGTAGCCATTGTGCCTGTCCGTTCTGTCTCGTTAAGGTTCTATTCGCCGAGCGCGTCGTCGAGCAAGGCGGCGAGCTGGCTGAGATGCTTCGACATCAACCCGGTCGCCGGCGAGGCCGAGGCCGGACGGCCGGTGTAGCGCACCCGCTGATGCTTGGCGTCGATATGTGCCAGCACCCATTCCAGATAGGGGTCGATGAACGACCAGGCGCCCATGTTCTTGGGCTCCTCCTGGCACCACACCATCTCGGCATTGCGGAAGCGTGACAGTTCGGTGATCAGCGCCTTGGCCGGGAACGGATAGAGCTGCTCGACGCGCAACAGGTAGATGTCGTTGATGCCGCGCTTCTCGCGTTCCTCGTAGAGGTCGTAATAGACCTTGCCCGAACACAGCACGACGCGGCGGATCTTGGAATCCTTGGTCAGCTTGATCGCCTGGTTCGGCAACAGCTGCGCGTCGTCCCACAACAGCCGGTGGAACGAGCTTTCGCCCGAAATCTCCGAAAGCGTCGACACCGCCCGCTTGTGGCGCAGCAGCGACTTCGGCGTCATCAGGATCAGCGGCTTGCGGAAATCGCGCTTCAATTGCCGGCGCAAGATGTGGAAGTAGTTGGCCGGCGTGGTGACGTTGGCCACCTGCATATTGTCTTCGGCGCAGAGCTGCAGGAAGCGCTCGAGCCTGGCCGACGAGTGCTCGGGTCCCTGGCCCTCATAGCCATGCGGCAGTAGGCAGACGAGCCCCGACATTCTGAGCCACTTGCGCTCGCCGGATGAGATGAACTGGTCGAACACCACCTGGGCGCCGTTGGCGAAGTCGCCGAACTGCGCTTCCCACAGCGTCAGCGCCTTCGGCTCGGCCAGGCTGTAGCCATATTCGAAGCCGAGCACGGCCTCTTCCGACAGCATCGAGTTGATGACCTCGTAGCCGGCCTGCGCCGCCGACAGATTGTTGAGCGGGATGTAACGCGTCTCGTCGCGCTGGTCGTAGAGCACCGAATGGCGCTGCGAGAAGGTGCCGCGCTCCGAGTCCTGGCCGGAGAGGCGGATCGGGTTGCCGTCGAGAAGGATGGCGCCGAAGGCCAGCGCCTCGGCCGTCGACCAGTCGATGCCTTCGCCGGATTCGATCGACTGGCGGCGGTTCTCGAGGAAGCGGACGATCGTCTTGTGCGCCTCGAAACCCTTCGGCACCTCGGTCAGCTTCTTGCCGATCTCCTTCAGCGTCTTGACCGGCACGGCGGTCTTGCCGCGCCGTTGCTCATCCTGGTTGTCGGCCGTGCGCAGGCCGGACCAGGCGCCGTCCAGCCAGTCGGCCTTGTTCGGCTTGTAGGACTGGCCAACCTCCCATTCGACTTCCAGATGCGCCCGCCAGTCGGCCTTCATCTTGTCGAATTCGGCCTGGGTGATGTGGCCCTCGGCGATCAGCCGGTCGGCATAGATCTGCACCGTCGTCTTGTGGGTGCGGATGGCGCGGTACATGATCGGCTGGGTGAAGGCCGGCTCGTCGCCCTCATTGTGGCCGAAGCGGCGGTAGCAGAACATGTCCACCACTACCGGCTTGTGGAACTTCATGCGGAACTCGGTCGCCACCTTGGCGCCGTGCACCACGGCTTCCGGATCGTCGCCATTGACGTGGAAGATCGGCGCCTCGATCATCTTGGCCACATCCGACGGATAGGGCGAGGAGCGCGAGAAGCGCGGATTGGTGGTGAAGCCGATCTGGTTGTTGATGATGAAATGCAGCGTGCCGGCAACGCGGTGGCCGCGCAGGCCGGACAAGCCGAGGATTTCGGCGATCACGCCTTGGCCGGCGAAGGCCGCGTCGCCGTGCAGCAGGAGCGGCATCACCTTGGCGCGTTCCGATAGCGGCACGATCTCGCCACGCTCGCGGCCGGCGAGCTGATCCTGCTTGGCGCGCGCCTTGCCCATCACCACCGGGTCGACGATTTCCAGATGCGAGGGGTTGGCGGTCAGCGACAGGTGCACCTTGTTGCCGTCGAACTCGCGGTCCGACGAGGCGCCAAGATGGTACTTGACGTCGCCCGAGCCCTCGACCTCGTCGGGTGCTGCCGAGCCGCCCTTGAACTCGTGGAAGATGGCGCGGTGCGGCTTGGCCAACACCTGGGAGAGCACGTTGAGGCGGCCGCGATGCGCCATGCCAAGCACGACCTCCTTCAGGCCGAGCTGGCCGCCGCGCTTGAGTATCTGCTCCAGCGCCGGGATCAGGGCTTCGCCGCCGTCGAGGCCGAAGCGCTTGGTGCCCTTGTACTTGACGTCGGCGAACTGCTCGAAGCCTTCCGATTCAATCAGCTTCTGCAGGATCGCCTTCTTGCCGGTCGCGGTGAAGGTGATCTCCTTGTCGGCGCCCTCGATGCGCGCCTGGATCCACGCCTTTTCTTCCGGATCGGAGATGTGCATGAACTCGACGCCGAGCGTCGAGCAGTAGGTGCGGGTGAGAATCTCCAGCATCTGCCGGATGGTGCCGAATTCGAGCCCGAGCACATTGTCGAGGAAGATCGGCCGGTCGTAATCGGCTGACGTGAAGCCGTAATTCTCGGGTGACAGCTCGTTATAGTCCTCGAGCGGCTTGGCGATGCCGAGCGGGTCGAGATTGGCATGCAAATGGCCGCGCATGCGGTAGGCGCGGATCATCATGATGGCGCGCACGGAATCGCGCGTCGCCTGGTGCACGTCGGCATCGGACAGGACGACGCCGTTGGTGACCGCCTTCTCCTTGACCTTCTTCTCGATCGCCTTTTCGACCAGGCCCCAATTGCCGTCGAGCGCCGACACCAGTTCGCCATTGGCCTGCATCGGCCAGGAGGGCTTGGCCCAGGAAGCGCCCTTGGCGTTCTTGCGAACGTCCGCGGCGTCGTCCTTCAGCGCCGCGAAGAAGTCCTGCCATTCGGGATTGACCGATTCAGGATCGTCCTCATAGGCGGCATAAAGCGCGTCGATATAGTCGGCATTGCCGCCATAGAGGAAAGAGGTGAGCGAGAATTGGTCGTTGGCCTGATCTTGTCGTGCCATGTCACTTGTCGGAGCCTGGCTCCGTCTCCTTTTCAGGGTGAATGGTGAATAGTGAGTGGTGAATGGTCAGCAGAAAACCCGGGACTTCCCTCGATTTTGCACCGCCACTCATCCGTACTTGCCATTCACTATTCACCATTCACTATTCACTGACCCTTGATCGCCTCGACCAGCGTCGTGCCGAGCCTTGCCGGCGACGGCGAAACCTTGATGCCGGCCGATTCCATCGCCGCGATCTTGTCTTCCGCGCCGCCCTTGCCGCCGGAGATGACCGCGCCGGCGTGGCCCATGGTGCGGCCGGCCGGTGCCGTGCGCCCGGCGATGAAGCCCGCCATCGGCTTCTTGCGGCCGCGTTTGGCTTCGTCCTTGAGGAACTGCGCGGCGTCTTCCTCGGCCGAACCGCCGATCTCGCCGATCATGATGATCGACTTGGTCTCGTCGTCGGCGAGGAACATTTCCAGCATGTCGATGAATTCAGTGCCCTTGACCGGATCGCCGCCGATGCCGACGGCGGTGGTCTGGCCGAGGCCGACATTGGTGGTCTGGAAGACTGCCTCATAGGTAAGGGTTCCCGAGCGGGAAACAACGCCGACCGAGCCTTTGCGGAAGATGTTGCCGGGCATGATGCCGATCTTGCATTCGTCGGGCGTCAGCACGCCCGGGCAGTTCGGGCCGATCAGCCGCGAGGTCGAGCGGTCGAGCCGCGCCTTGACCTTGACCATGTCCATCACCGGGATGCCTTCGGTGATGCAGACGATGAGCGGGATCTCGGCCTCGATCGCCTCGATGATGGCCTCGCCCGCGCCCGCCGGCGGCACATAGATGACGGAGGCGTTGGCGCCGGTCTTTTCCTTGCCTTCGGCGACCGTGGCGAAGATCGGCAGGCTCTCGCCCTTGGCGCCGGTCCAGGTCTCGCCGCCCTTCTTCGGGTGGATGCCGCCCACCATCTTGGTGTCGTGATAGGCCAGCGCCTGCTCGGTATGGAACGTGCCGGTCTTGCCGGTCAGGCCCTGCACGAGAACCTTGGTGTTCTTGTCGACGAGAATGGACATGGGTGAGAACGCCTCTGAATTCAGCGATTACAAGAAAGGATTGACGGCCCGGACCGAGCCGTAAACCTGGTTGTGATTGAGATCCTCGGTGTAGAAGATCGGCGCGCCAAGTCGCTCCGCGGCCGCGAGCAGTGCTGCGTCATAGTATTTGAGTTGATAGCGGCGCGCGAGACGAAGGCCCGCGATGACATAGGCCTGGTCGACCGGGACGAACGGAAGCGCGCCGAGAAAGACCAGCCACCGGTCGACCACAGCATCGGCAAAGGCCGACTTGCGTCTCGCGACATTCGCGAACTCGGCCAAGGTCTGGCCGGAGACACCGAACACGGTCCCGAGCACAAGCCTTTGCGCGATATCGTGGCGGCGAGGATCACTTGTCCTCTCCGAAGCCGCGTACAGGAGGACGTTCGAGTCGAGAAAGCATTCTATCCTCTCGTTCGGCATAGATCTCGTCCCGGTTCCATTTGTATTCGGGGCCTAGGTCGAGCGGCGATTCCTCCATCAGCCTGCGCATGCCTTCCCGCGCCCAGGCGATCCGGTCTTCCTGTTCGACCTCATGCGCGAGCAGCGAGCGGATCAGGGCGTTGAGTGTTGTCTTGCGATGCTCCGCGAGGCCTCGCGCCTTTTCGAGCAGAGCTTCGTCCATGGCCAGGGTGACGTTCTTCATCGTCCGTCTCCACATAAATACACAGGAATAATATGTGTGATTATG
>NZ_RZSG01000079.1:0-13629 GCF_003997725.1 Mesorhizobium sp. M4A.F.Ca.ET.050.02.1.1 | reverse complement strand
CCGGTGATGTGCGCGAGATCGCCGGGCAACAGTTCGTGTCCCAAGCCCTTTGAGTGTCCTCGACGACCCAAGTGGTGACAGGACAATAGCCAGTCGGACCACCACCAGCGGGCTGGTGCTTGCCAGCATGCTGGAGAACTCGACACGCTCAGATCCCGTGCGGGCAGGGGCGCGGTGCCGAGGCGGTCTAATATAGGGAGAGACCAGAAAGCTCGCCCGATTTTGAATACAGCAAGGGCTGGCTGCCGTTCTCTTGAGCCGTTTTAGGGCCACGTCGATCCGGCAAGCGCGACGCAGGCATTCGCTGCAGCAGTGGGCAGGCTGGAGCCAAGGTGCTGCGGCGGAGGCTCTATTCTAATGGAACGGGATACCGTCGGGCGAATGGAAAATCGATACGATCGCCGGCACCATTAGCGCAGAGTTCGTTATGAATGCCGCTGGGCTCGTGAGGTCGCCGAGTTGCCCGCCATTTCGCTACCACTCCAGCCGGTCGAGCACCATCACATGATAACCAACTATCCCGGAAATTGCGAGGGCTCAGTGGGAGCGATGCGGCATGCTATTCCCGTCAGAAGGGGCATGGCTTGCTTCTGGGTACAATAACCCGTCGAATTCCAAATCCCCTGTGCTTGTAAGAAAGGCGGTAAATCGCCGTAGTACATCGACAATCAGCCCTGGCACGCCTCGGCCGCTCATACGCCTGAGGCAAGAGAGCTTATCGCCGCCCTTGACTGTACCCATCCTGTCAGTGATCCACAACTCCTATCAAACGATCTCAACTCCTATCAAACCGGTCGGGCGCCAGCACGGCACGATCGGTACGTGGTAGACGAAAGACTGACAGCCGCACTCATATCAGAAATGAAATGATTGCAGAAAAATGTAATATTTGCAGATGCGTCACCTGCGCGGGATAATCGGCGACCCCGAATGGAACGGGAGGACATTTCACCGGGGCCAGGGGTCGGAATTGGCCACGCACGTACAGAGGAAGCCAAGGTGGTCAACGCGACCTGTATAAATCCGGATACCGCGATGGGACCTTTGCTTGCAGCGAATAGGGATCAGGAGGACCCGGGGAGTGCTCAACAGCGTAGCAATGGTTGGACGCTATGCGACACTTGCGGCAGCTTTGCTAGTAGCATCGATTTCCGGCGCAGGGGCGACGACATTGCTTAAGGAAGCCAGGGAACCTCGCACCGTCGTTGTCGGAATCTCCAACGAGACGCTTTGCGGGTATATGGAGTGGGATTGGACCGCAACGGGGGTGATCGTCGAGGTTCTACGGGCCGCACTTGAACCGATGGGGTCAAAAAGATCGTGGCAAATGTGAGCCAGTTCTCGGCGATATCTGTGGTAGCGCATCGCTTCGATGTCATCCGAGCCGGAAGAGCGCGTGGCTCCTTACACGATTGCCTACGACAACAATGGTGATCCGATGCTCAACTACCAAGCACTTGGCTGTAGCAGGGACGTGGTCGATTTATTGACAGCCGTCAATGACGGCGGCCAAGCGCTCCGCGCTTCTGGACGGCTTTTCAGATCCTCGCGACGTACGGCTTTGGCGAGCGAGACCTTCCGGACCCTCAGTGTAACAGCAGAGCAAATCTGTTGCCGGTTCCTAGGCGCACCTATGGAGCATTATGACGTACAGCTCCTGTCCCGCCACTCTTAGCGACCGTATTGTGGTCGAGCTATTGGGCATGGAGCAAATTTTTTCGGGTCAAATCGACCAATACGACGAGCCATCCACAATGGCTGCGGTGATGTTCCTCGCTGTCAGCTGTCATTTGTAATTTTAGAGTCGACTCTAATGCAAGCAAACGTTGATGCCACCAATGGCCGGACAGTAATCCAGAATGGCGCGCTAAGTCGGCGGCGTGCCTCCGAACTCATGGAGCGGGCAGGCTTAGACGCGCTCATTCTGTGTGAGCCGGAAGCGATCCGCTATGCGACCGGCGCCCCCATTGCCCCTGCGGCGCTGTTCCGACGCGCAGGCGCGTGCTTTGCCCTAGTGCCCAGGCAGCCAGATATTCCGCTGGGATTGGTCGTTCCAGACTACGATATTTCTTCCTTCGCCCAGTATGCACCCGACGCTGTGCTGCGGTCTCACCTAACGTGGATCGAACATGTGTCGATCGATATTCAGTCGTGCGATGAGTCGCTGGAACAGCGACTTGAAGCAGCTCTTCAGTTGTTGAAACGGCCACGGGATTTCCGCCGGCCGGCGACATTCGATCTGGGCGTTTCTGCGGGTGTTCTCTCAAGCCTGATGGCGGATCTTGGTATCGACGGAGGAATTGTCGGGCTCGATCTCGCCTTTGTGCCCGCTGCCGACTTGCCGGTCATCGCGACGAAACTTAGTCGCTTCACGATTGCTGATGGCACGCCTGTACTCGATCGGCTGAGGGCGATCAAATCGGGCAAAGAGGTCGAGCTTCTCCGACTAGGCATTGAATATTCTGAAGCGGGCATGTCGCACATGTTATCGAATGCGGCCACCGGCATGACTACTACTGAACTGATCTCGCTCTACCGGACGGGTGTGAAAGGCGCGTCGTGCGGCGCCAGTCATACGATTGACACGAAAGAATTTGTGTTCGTGGGAGATCGGGAAAGGAGCGCTGCCGCCATTATCAGCAGGGGTGATGCAGCCAAGGCCGACATGGTCTGCGCGGTAGATGGTTATGGCGCGGACATGTCCCGTAACTTCGTTTTTGGCCCTCCTACATCCGATCAACAGCGGCTTCACGCGATTGTAGAGCGCGCCTTCGAATGCGGAGAGGCCGAGTTGATTCCCGGCAACCTATTGGGAAACGTCCATAAAGTTGTCAGCGAATGCCTTGGCAGAGAGGGACTTCCCTCCTACTGCCGCGGGCATTTCGGCCATGGAGTCGGTAACTCAGTATTCTCCGAACAATGGCCATTTATTTCGGCCGAAAGCCAGGTTGAAATACAGCCGGGGATGGTGCTCGCATTCGAGGTGCCGCTCTATGTCGATGGCGTTGCACGTTTTAATCTGGAGGAGCAGTTTCATATAACAGAAGGTGGCGCGGTCTCCATGAACCGCATGCGGCGTGGCCTCACCGTGATTTAGATGAGGTTCGCCCGCGCCTCCGAAAGTCGGCGCCCTCAGCACGCTCGGAAATCAAAATGCGCATGAGAAGAATAACCTTATTCTCAGTGCCTGTTCGAATCGGAATGGAACTGACGCGATCTGTCACGAGCCAGTCGATCGATCCGGCCCTGGACCTTCTGGTGGTTAAGATCGAGACGATTACGGGGCTCGTCGGCTGGGGCGAGGTTGTGTCGGCACCCGCCATACCTTCTCCCAGAGCTCTCCGTCGGGGCGCGCGAGGGCATCCGCCACGCCATGATCGCAGAGCGAGCGTGACAAGGATCACCCCATAAGATTCCACCAGCCGGTGGGAAAGAGCGTCCTTCGCGTGACGATGAATGAGGTGAGTTCGCGAGGGTTGCAGTACCGGTCGCATCACAGCGATCAGGACGCGTCCGAGATTGTTCCCCGCCTCATTCTTCTGATCCCCATCAAGACGACGGCCGAGCGCCGATCCCGCAGAGAAGCAAGGCCCCGCGAAAGACGTCACGCCCCGGCGAAGCGCTTCAAACACGCCGAACAGAGAAGCAACCCTCGTTTTTTAATCGCACGAAAGGGCGGGCCACCGATCTCCGCCTCGGAACATGACGTCTAGTCGCGTGTCGTTCGCGACCGAGAAGTCGAGTTGGGCGGCGATGTCGCGAATGCAATTATCGCTACGAGTTGGCCTGGGAGGGGGAAACCAATGGAAAACAGCGGGGTTAGCGGGACGCGTTGGGCGGGAAGACGGCAGGGATGGTCGCGGCATCGGCGATGCGAATACCAAAGGCCTCCGTTGAAGTATGACATTTTTTTATACAAAAGTGCCATAATTAAAGTCACATATTTCATATCTGATATGGAGGAGTGCATGCCAATAACGTTGCGCCACGTGGAGGTGTTTCATGCGATCATGACTGCTGGTAGCCTGACGAAAGCGGCCGAGGTTATGCGCACCTCGCAACCCACATTAAGCCGTGAGCTCGCCACGCTTGAACGACTGCTTAACTTAAAGCTGTTCGAAAGACGTTCCCGGCGCCTGTTTGCGACAGAGAAGGCGCTGACCTTGCACGCAGAGGTCAAGCGTTCGTATTTCGGGCTCGAGCAATTGATGCACGCCGCCGAAGCCATTCGCCACAATGCTAACCAGTCCGTCCTTATCGGATGCCTCCCGCTATTTTCACTAACGCTGATGCCGCGCGTTTTTCGCCGTATCCTCGAGTCCGAACCATCCTCCCGCCTCGGGCTCTACCCGGTCGAGCAAGCAAGTCTCATGAAGGACCTGCTCGCCCTGCGCTACGAACTTGGCGTGGTAGAGGTCGGTGTGCCTGTGGATGGAGTGGAGATCGGGGAGGTGACGGTGGGCGAGGAGGTCTGCGTGCTGCCGTTTGGGCATCCGCTTGCTGCGCGGGATGTGATCGCTCCGGGCGATCTAGATGACCAAATGCTGGTTAGCTACTCCTCCACTGACCCTTATCGCGCGCGTTTCCAAAGACTGTTTACCGATCCGGGCTCTTTTCGCAACGTCCGCATTGAGGTGCCAATGGCGGATGCTATCTGCTCGCTCGTTCAGCAGGGCGTGGGTGTAGGGCTCGTGAACCCTTTCAGTGCTTACGCTTATAGAGGCCGGGGCGTGATTGTGCGTCCGCTGTCGATTTCGATCCCCTTTGTGGTCGGCATCTGCCGTCCACGAGGGCGGCCGATCAGCACGTTGGCTACCAACGCGGCTTCACTCATAGCCGACGAATGCCGCCTTATGGCCGACGAGTTCGCAAAACCCGGAACTTGGAACGATTTTTTATTTCAAAATTGAATAAAACTAGCGAAAAACGCGCATTTTTTATTCCGGCCGGCTAACAGCGGGGCGGCACAGCGCATCGCTTGGCATTGCTATCGAAGCTGGTCAACATAGATTCGCCTTTTTGGTCCGATACGTAGCGACTTGAGGATATGAGCTGTTTCGTAGTCCGCCGGAGCGAAACCCATGTCGCGTTCGCCGGACCTCTCTGGCACGCGTGGAGACGGCGGCGAAGCGCTTGGAGAAGGTAGCTTGCCCGCACAGAAGCGCAACGGCAAGCAAAGCAAAGTCCTCAGCCAGATGCAGGAACGTGATGTCGGCACCCCATAGCCTAGTTGACCCGTTGAGGAATGTTCCCTGGCAAGAGTGGACATTGGGATGGTACGGGTTTACAGTGTTCAGATCTGTTCGATCGTCTTTCAGCGGCCTCGCGAACAGATGCCGCTCAATCGGCAAGCTCCTTTGCAGCGTCAGTACACCCTGGTACCTTCCATCTTTCATACTCGACGTAATGCGCTGGTCTTATGAAGGGGGTTGAATTTGCGACTATCCAGGAGATCAGGTCTATGACCGTCATCCCGTGATGGTGAAGCATCTTGTGGAACGATCCATCTTTCGCCAACCCGGGGATGTAGTTGCATTCCAAGAACCAAACTTCCGATTCTCCTTTAACTCTGAAGTCGAAGCGCGCCATGTTGTATATATCTAGCGACGACGCGATTGTCTCTGATATTCCTTGTAATTCCCTGGAGACGGTGTCGTTCCGGCTGACTACGGACTTTCGAGCAACATGATTAGAATATTTTTGATCACGCCCGCAAAATTGGCTATCCGCCTCTATCTTGATAACGGGAAGAGATAAAGGTCCAGATGAACTAATTATACAACCGCAAGTGTACTCGTCGCCAGAAATGAATTCCTGCAGCAGAGCAGAGCTGTCATAGCAAAATATTGTTCGAAGCAGTGTCTCAATCTCTGATCCAGACTTGTCAGGATCATAAAAGAGCTCAGAGAACAGAGACGACCCTAGCGAATTTGGTTTCACCACGATCGGGCCTTGTATTGACTTCGCAAATTCAACTCCCTCGGCAATGTTCCTTGGTGTGACGAGCATTGTTTGTGGCACTTTCACCATGTCAGCGGGCAGCAGCGAGGAAACGAACGACGACATCGCGTATTTATTCATCGTTAATGATGCGACTTGGGGATCCCCAAAAGTTCCTCTCACGCCAGAAATTGCCGCAAGCGTTTGAGCTCCGCCATCTTCGCCAAACTGCCCGTGCAACAAATTAACCACATATTCACTGCGCGACGCTATGGTATCAAACGCTGCAAGCAATGTTTGCGCAGAAACTCCGCTGCCATCGTAAATGTCTTTATGAAGCTTATCAATACTGAAAACACTGTTGAACGGTATTGTTCGTACAAGGCCGTCCGCTCTGCAAACATGATACAAGTTACTTATACGAAATGGTCGCTTGTCTACAGGTAGTTCTAAGTACGTCGACATGACGCTGGTCAACGACGCGACTGAACCGTCATATTCCGTAGAAATTCCGCCAAATATAAATGAAACTGGAGGGGGCATTTCGTTTCCTTTGGGTGTCACGAGAGCGGACGCCATTTATAATCTTGCATTTCGCTGTGGATTCGGTGCGGTAGGATGTTCACAGTCATCCGCCTCTACTGAGGGAAATAATACCGGCCATGACGAAGCCGATCCCAATGCCTTTAGATAGGTTGAACGGCTCGCCGAAAATAAAACATGAGGCAACCGTTATCATCGCGAATCCGGAACCCGCCATCACCGGATATGCGAGGGACACGTCTGTAGTGTCGAGAGCTTTGGCATACGCAACTATCGCCATGCCATATAAGACAACTCCGCCGAGAAAAGGGAACGAGAAAAAGTGACTGGGGTAGTACTACCTCACCTGGGGAGGACGTGCGACTCCACTTTAACAGTATACTTGCGATGCAGGAATTCATGCTGCAAATAGTAGGGTAACGAACGAGGTTTTGTTCATCGGCGTGCTGCAGGAAATAAAAACACCGGCGCCAAAATGTCAAAATGATGCCAGTAGACGGTGAGATGACGCTGTGCTTTTGCTTAGAGACGTGTTATCGGATTTGACATCTTTCACGGACCCGGCCTTTGTGTATGCTAAAATATGGCTTGCCGGTTGGGGGAAACTTTCCCTGAGGGCAATGCGTCTACAGCGATTGATGCACGTTCCGTGCCAATGGTGAAAACCTTTGTTTTTCAGGGAAATGTCGTGTCCCATAGCCGACATTGTTAGCTTGCAGACAGCTCGTTGCGCCCGTAGGAGCGGGCCTGGTCGGCAACGGCCCCGTCGTCCTGGCGAATGACGATCTTGTTTGAACAGGCATCGATCTCAACCGGCCAATTTATCGGACGGCAGTCCGACCAAAAACAGGACCCGATGCGGTAGCAGTAGCCCTGAAAGAAGCGGCCTTCTGGCCTGGCCGTGCAGCGGATCATCAGTGGCGTCGAGATCGAGCACGATCTCGCCAGGCGGATTGTCATAGGTTTCCAGGAACAGACCCACGGACAGGGCCTCCATCGCCTCCTTGCCGTAACGGATCTTGTGATAGCGCGTCGGCTCCCTGGCGCGGCCGTGCTCTACCCGGTTCAGCGTCGCCTTGCCGGCAAGAACGCCGCATTCTGAGCGCTTCGGCGTCGAGCTTTCCGACAGGTGCGCCAGCACCGGGTCCTGGCGAAGCGTGTGGTGATCATCGACGTCCTCGAACCAAGCGCGATTGCCGCGACAGCGCTGTCCAGTGTGCAGTGCAATCCAGATCGCGAGCAAGCGGCCACCCGGTCGAAAAGGCCGATAGGTCCGTCCGCCTGGCGAAGCAGCAAGGCGCCGGGATCCGAGGTGATCGCCATCGTGAAACCAGCGACACGAGCTGTCGCAACTGACACGCGCTGCCCGGCCCCCAGAAATGCTCCGTACTTTTCAATTAATCCGCCAGTAAAAGCTTGAGCCGCTGTTTCACTTCTTCGGTCACTTGACGCAACACTCGCACGAACTGGTCGGCATGGGCAGAACGAAGTCCCCTTGCGGGTCTCCACAGATACACATGATAAGGTACACGTACACTAAGCTTTCGTAGTACGACACCTCTATTGGCGTAGTGCGCGGCTGTGAACGGATTCACGATCGAAATGCCGACTCCCGCGGCCACCATAGAGCAAACTCCGGTGGCGGTAGTCGTTTCGACGGTATAGTGGCGCGCAACACCTGCTACATCGAAAACCTCGTCCACCTTGCGTCTATAGGGATCTTCCTGCGAGAAATAAACAAACGAGACCCCTTGGAAATCATGCGGGTCGACAGCTGGCTTAGCGGTCAGATGATGCCCCGAAGGAAGAACGCACAGGAGTTCGCCTGCGTCTATCCTTTCGGTAGCTGCCTCATCGTAGTCATAACTTCCTTCGGTTAAGCCGACATCGAATAGCTGCGTCGTCATATCATGGCGTAGGGCCACTTCTTCCAATGAATGTACCGAAAGGTGGACCTGGGGACGGGTTTTCAAAAAACGGTGCACGACATCGGGTAAAAGCGCTTCAGCGTAAGCTGGCAGGCAGGCGATTCTGATGTGGGTTGCATTGTGGCCCTTGATCGCGGTGGCCACCCGGCTGATTTCTTCCATGCCAACGAACGACCGCGCGACCACCGCGTGCAAAAGTTGCGCCTGGTTTGTTGGCGTAAGACGTTTGCCGAACCGATTAAACAGATCGAAGCCTATCTGCTTCTCAAGATCGCGCAACTCGCGGCTAACGGTTGGCTGCGATGTTCTCAAAGAGGCTGCCGCGGCTGTCACGCTCTTATGCACCATGATGGCGTTGAAGACGTCTATCTGCCGTTGGTTGAGTCGCATGCTCGCTCACATATATCGAAAATGAATTTGAAGCCTAAGACAATATATTTTCCACGCCTAGCCTTTTCTGGAATGATGCCTCGCGAGATTGGAAGTGCTCAACGCAAGGAAACGACAGGACCTCGGATGGCAGTACAAGCCTTAGCTAGTGTGGACGCTTTAGGGGGCGACACCGGCTCGAAACAACTGGTCTATCGCGGTCGAGCCCTTCACATGGAGAGCGTTTGCATCAATAGGATCGCCGCAGCAGTTCCCACGCCATTCTATTGCTACTCCTCTGACGCGATAAGAGCAGCATACCTGAGCCTGAGCGCCGCGCTTAAGCCTATTGGAGCTTCAGTCTGCTTTGCGGTGAAGGCGAACGGAAACCTGTCCGTTCTCGGGGTGTTATCAGCTTTAGGGAGCGGCATGGACATCGTGTCGGGCGGCGAACTGAAACGTGCAGTATCGGCGGGTGTCCCTGCATCCAAGATTATCTTCTCTGGTGTTGGAAAGAAGCGCTCCGAGATCTCCAGTGCGCTAGAGGTGGGAATTCACCAGATTAATATCGAGTCTGAAGCGGAGCTCGAAGCTGTCGTGGAAGCAGCCGGTGCACTGGGCGTGCGTGCCGCAATAGCTCTGCGGGTAAATCCAGATGTGGACGCGGGGACGCATGCCAAAATCAGCACCGGCAAGAAACATGACAAATTCGGAATCCCCTTCGAGGACATACCGGCTCTTTATGCCAAAGCCTTAGCTGCGCCAGAGCTCGATCCAGTAGGCCTTGCTGTTCATATCGGATCGCAAATTGTTGATCTTTCGCCTTATCGCTCGGCCTATTCTGGCATTGCTGACCTTGTGAGATTGCTGCGTTCTCGGGGTATGCCCGTTCGGCGCCTTGATCTGGGTGGCGGCATAGGCATCCCGTACGATCATGGCAGCAGCCCGGACTTGGGCGAGTACGCCACGATAGTGCGCGAAACGGTCGGCGGTCTCGATTGCGAGCTGACGGTTGAACCCGGACGTTGGTTGGTTGGGCCGGCAGGGATTCTCGTGACCGAAGTGCTTTACATAAAAGAGACCGCCGACCGACTTACGGCCATTGTCGATGCGGGCATGAACGACCTTATGCGCCCTGCGATGTATGGGGCCGTTCATCCAGTTCTTCCGCTGAAACATGTTCGCCAAGGCTCGCACACCTATCAGATTGCCGGTCCCGTTTGCGAGAGTTCAGACATCTTCGGTACCTATGGAAATCTGGCTCCGCTGCAATCCGGTGACCGCCTGGCTTTTGGATATGCCGGCGCCTACGGCGCCTCGATGGCATCAACCTATAATGCGCGCGATCTAGCAGCTGAAGTTCTTGTCGACGGGGACCGCTTTCGGGTGGTCCGACGGAGGCAGACCACCGAAGATTTGCTGACGCTCGAAGAAGAGACAGAGTGGCAATGGTCCGTCGGCTCGGGCAGAGCTTAAGCGCGAATGGGCAGAGTTGTGAAACACACTGATCTTCTCTCGCTACCTTCTCCGATTGAGTTGCCGCTGCAGTGGCCGTTCATCAAGATGCACGGTCTAGAGAACTACTTTGTTATTCTCGACCGCCGAGACGGCAGCAAACCTCTGAATGATGATGACATTGTGCGCATTTGCAGCACCAACGTCGGCGTCGGCGGCGAGCAGCTGCTGACCATTGAACGGGCCTCGGACGAGGGGCTGCGCGCCGGCGCCTATGCGGCAATGAGGATTTTTAACATCGACGGCAACGAAGTAGGGGCATGCGGCAACGCCACTCGCTGCATGGCCTATCTGCTGCTTGAGGAGTCCGGCGAGGATGAGGTGGTGATGGAGTTGGCAGGGGGCTTCGTCCACTGCCAAAGGGCGGGGCCAATGGAGGTCAGCGTCACGCTTGGACCGATTAGCATGGATTGGCGCCAGATTCCATTGGCGCGAGAGGTCGATACGCTGCATTTGCCCATCGAAAGCGGTCCGCTCGCAGACGGCGTCGCCCTCTACATCGGCAACCCGCATGCCGTCTTCTTCGTCGATCATCTCGATGACGTCGACATGAGTCGCTATGCGCCGGCGGTGCATAATCATCCTCTTTTCCCACAGGGTGCTAACGTGGGCGCAGCTCAGGTCCTGGACGAACAGAACCTTCGGCTCGAGGTCTGGGAACGGCAAGGCATAATAACCAGAGCATGTGGAACCGGCGCGTGCGTTGCCGCTTATGCCGCGCTTCAGCGAGGTCTCGTCACTTCCAGGAAAATCGCCGTTCATCTCCCGGCCGGCAAGCTCGATATCGAACTTCTGGACGGCGATAGAGTCCGTATGACAGGGCCGGTCGCGTTTTGCTGTCATGGTTTTCTCGAAGCGGGCAAGAAGCAATAGCCAATACGCCACAAGCCTGCATCGTGTGTGCATAAGCACCCAATGGTTAAGTGCGAGCATCAGACCGGAAGATAAAACGATGGAAATCAGCCCTTCAAACGATAGCTGTGCCTATGGTGAACCTGGGATTTTCCGGGGGTATTTGCGTTTCGACAATCCGCGTCTCGCGGATTACAGCTGGCCACTTTGTGAAATCCGGGGCAGGGAGCCTGGCCCTCGGCTATGCGTATCTGCTGGAGTTCACGTCAACGAGGTATCCAGCATCGAAGCTGCTGTTCGCTTGCAACGAATGATCGATCCTGAGACGATCCAGGGTTCAGTTTCCATTATTCCGTTGATAAACCAGCCTGCGTTTTATAAATATACGCAGCTACTTTGTCCGATTGACGGCAAAAACATCAATTTTACTTTCCCTGGCAATAGCGAAGGAACCTTTTCCGAAGCGCTGTGCGATTCAATCATGAACGAATGGTGCGTGGGTGCTGATTGCTACGTAGATATGCACGGCGGCGATCTGCGTGAGAACGTCTCGAAATTCTCAATCTACCAGCGCACTCACGATGTCGAACTCGATGCTATAGGAAGGCGCATGGCAATGTGCTTCGATGCCGAGATAGTAATGGGTCTACCGGCTGCGCATATCGAAAGGTCGGGTCGGCCTCCGACGGGTTTTGCTCGGCACAATCGGCTCGCATTGATGTCGGAAGCAGGTGCGAATGGGCTTCTGGATGAGGGTTCGATCTCTTTCCATCTCGAAGGGGTGCTCAATATCGCCCGCACTCTCGGGATTATCGATGCGCCTCTGGCACCGTTCCTGAACGCCCGAATTCCATGTGATGACTATCTCTGGTTCGACTGTCCGGTGGACGGGGAGTTCCACGCCGAGGTCGAGCCGGGCGATCGGGTCACAAAGGGCCAGCGTCTCGGTACGATTCGCAATCTCTTTGGCGAGACGCTTGCGGAAGTCGCCGCTCCGGACACTGGATTCCTTCTGTGGCGCATGACGCATCCAACGATTCAAAGGGGATCGCCGATAGGGGCTGTCGCAGTCGAGGAAACATCGGTTCACCAGTAACGATGATTCTTCAGGCTGGCTTGCAATAGCCATGGAACCCGGCGCAGCATCGCTGGAGGCGCGAGATAGAACGGCCATACATTCGGCGGCCGACAACCAACACATAACTCGATCGGGTTGAGAGCACCGCAAGGCCAGCGAAGAATCGGAAAGCCTGCCCGTCACCTGCCTCACCAGCGAAGACTGGCACCCGCGTCGCTCACGGTCGCTGCTTCGAAGCATGTTCGGAAAAGGGCTTTACGATGAAATTCTCAGGCTTCCGCGTATTTGCCGAAGCACTCAAAGGGAACACCGGGTGGCGCCCGCTTTGGCGCAATCCTGAGCCCAAATCCGACTATGACTACGTGGTCGTAGGCGGAGGCGGTCACGGATTAGCGACTGCCTACTATCTGGCCAAGACGTTTGGGCAATCCCGTATCGCTGTGCTGGAGAAGGGCTGGTTGGGGTCGGGGAATATTGGTCGCAACACGACCATTATCCGTTCAAACTACCTGCTTCCCGGTAACGAACCATTCTACGAATTTTCGATGAAGCTTTGGGAGGGGCTCGAGCAGGAGCTGAACTTCAATGCAATGGTCTCCCAGCGCGGAGTCATCAATCTTCTTCACTCGGATTCGCAGCGCGATTTATTTCGACGCCGCGCAAACGCGATGATGCTTGCCGGAGCTGACGCCCGTCTGTTGAGCCGTGAGGATCTGCGCGCGATGGTTCCCTTTCTGAATTTCGATAACGCCCGCTTTCCAATCCGTGGTGGTTTGTTGCAACCCCGCGGAGGAACGGCGCGCCATGATGGTGTCGCATGGGGATACGCTCGTGGCGCAGATCTTCGTGGTGTGGACCTGATTCAGAACTGCGAGGTGACAGGTTTCCGGATTGTCGATGGCAAGATCCGCGGTGTGGAAACGTCGCGAGGCTATATCGTTGCCGGCAAGGTTGGCGTTGCGGTAGCGGGTTCTTCGGGCCGGGTCATGGCGATGGCGGGGCTGCGACTTCCGATCGAGAGCCACGTTTTGCAGGCGTACGTCTCGGAAGGTCTAAAGCCTATCCTTCCCGGCGTAATCACCTTCGGGGCGGGACATTTCTACATAAGCCAGTCGGACAAGGGCGGCCTCGTCTTTGGGGGCGATATAGACGGTTACAATTCCTACGCCCAGCGGGGCAACCTGCCTGTGGTCGAGCATGCGGCCGAATGTGGCTTGGCATTGATGCCAATGATCGGGCGTGCGCGACTGCTGCGAATGTGGGGGGGGCTTATGGACATGTCGATGGACGGCTCACCCATCATTGACCGCACTAACATCGAAGGCCTCTTTTTCAACGGCGGTTGGTGCATTGGGGGGTTCAAGGCGACGCCCGCCAGCGGCTACGCCTTTTCCCATCTGCTTG
>NZ_RZSG01000799.1:0-2676 GCF_003997725.1 Mesorhizobium sp. M4A.F.Ca.ET.050.02.1.1 | reverse complement strand
TCACCGGCGACTGCCGCGAGGGTGCGATCTCGCCGCGACAGATCCGCGACCGCACTGGCGCACCGGTGATCGCGCTCAGCGAACAGCACTCGCTGGAAAACACGCTGCGGCTGTTCGAGAGCGGCGTCGACGACGTCATCCGCAAGCCGGTTCACATCCGCGAGATCCTGGCCCGCATCACCGCCATCCGCCGCCGCGCGCATGAGGACGTGACCTATACCGAGGTCGGCTCGATGCGCATCTTCATGGACGGCCGTGATCCGGAGATCGACGGCGAGCCGCTGCCTCTGCCGCGCCGCGAGCGACGCATCCTCGAATATCTCGCCAGCAACCGCGGCCGACGGGTCACCAAGACCCAGGTATTCAACGCCATCTACGGCATCTTCGACGAAGAGGTCGAGGAGAACGTGGTGGAAAGCCACATCAGCAAGCTGCGCAAGAAGCTGCGCGAAAAGCTCGGCCATGATCCGATCGATTCCAAGCGCTTCCTCGGCTACCGGCTGGTGTTCTGATGGCCGAAACCCGCGCCAGCCTCGCGCAAGACACGCGGCATAGGCTCGCGGCCACTGTCATGGGCCCCACCGTCGTGGGTATTGAGGAGACGTTTCGATGAGCCTCTACGGAATGATGCGGACCGGCGTCTCCGGCATGAACGCGCAGGCCAATCGCCTGTCCACGGTCGCCGACAACATCGCCAACTCCGACACTACGGGCTACAAGCGCTCCTCCGCCGAATTCTCGACGCTGATCATGCCGGGCACCGGCGGCGCCTACAATTCGGGCGGCGTCACGACGACGATCCGCTCCGCCATCAGCTCGCAAGGCGTGCTGCAATACACCACCTCGGTATCCGACCTTGCCGTAAACGGCGATGGCTTCTTTGTCGTGCAGGATCCGAGCGGCACGCCCTATCTGACCCGCGCCGGCGCCTTTGTCGCCGACGCCCAGGGCAGGCTGGTCAATGCCGCCGGCTATCAGCTGATGGCCTACAGCTACGCCAATGGCGATCCTGCGGCGACGGCCAACGGTTTCGAGGGCCTGGAGCCGGTGCAGATCTCCGACCAGGAAATGACCGCGACGCCGAGCACCGAAGGCGTCTTCAGCGGCAATCTGCCGGCGGGTGCCACCCCACCTGCGGGCGCCTTGCCGTCCAGCAACAGCGCGACCGCTGAATACACCTCGAAGTCGTCGCTGGTCGCCTACGACAATCTCGGCAACAAGGTGCTGCTCGACGTCTATTTCACCAACACCGGCTCAGGCGCCTGGGAGGTCTCGGTCTTCGACCAGTCCAAGGCCACGGCCGGCACGTCCTTCCCCTATACCGGCGGCGCGCTGGCCTCGGCCAACCTGACTTTCGACACCACCACCGGCAAGCTCACCGGCGCCACCACCGGCATCTCCTTCACCGTGCCGAACGGCTCCACCCTCGACCTCGACATGTCGAAGCTGACCCAGCTCGGCACCGGCTTCACGGTTTCCGAGGCCGAGGTCAACGGCAACGCGCCGAGCACGATCGAGAAAATCCAGATCGGCCAGGATGGCATCATCTACGCACAGTATGAGGACGGCTCCACCAAGCCGCTCTACAAGATCCCGCTGGCCGACGTGACGAGCCCGGACCGGCTCACCGCCCTGCCTGGCAACGTCTACGCGCAGAGCACCGATTCCGGCGCGGTGCGCATCGGCTTCGCCAATGAAGGCAAGCTCGGCTCGATCGTCTCCGGCGCGCTGGAAAATTCCAACGTCGATATCGCCGAGGAACTGACCAACATGATCGCGGCGCAGCGCAGCTACACCGCCAATTCGAAAGTCTTCCAGACCGGTTCCGACCTGATGGATGTCCTTGTCAACCTGAAGAGATAACTGTCGGGCCCCGGCCCGTGAAAGACCCGCATGTCGCTGACCTCCGCCTTGAGCATCGCACAGTCGGCGCTCCTGACCACCTCGAAGCAGACCAGCATCGTCTCGCGCAATGTCGCCGATGCTTCCAATAGCGACTATGCCCGCCGCACGGCTGTCGTCACCAGCACGGCGCCGGGCGCCCGCTCGGTGGAGATCCAGCGGGCGGCCAACGACCTCCTGTTCCGGCAGAATTTGAGCGCGCTCTCCGCATGGAGCGGCCAGAGCGCGCTTTACAGCGGCATGGACCAGCTGGAGCTGGCCGTCAACGGCGTCGACAACGCGTCCTCGCCCTCGACCGCGATCGCCAATCTGCAGCAGGCGCTGCAGCTCTACGCGACGACGCCGTCCAACCAGAATCTGGGCGCCAGCGTCATCGACGCGGCCAGGGACGTCGTGCGCTCGCTGAATGACGGCACCCAGGCGATCCAGGATTTCCGCACCCAGACCGACGGTCAGATCGCCACCGCGGTCGATGACCTCAACAAGCTGCTCAGCCAGTTCCAGGACGCCAACAAGGCCGTCATTTCCGGAACCCGTTCGGGCACCGACGTGTCCGACGCACTCGACCAGCGCGACGCGATCCTGAAGAAGATCGCCGAATATGTTCCCGTCTCCACCTTCACGCGCGGCGACAACGACATGGTCATCACCACCACGGACGGCACGACGCTGTTCGAGACGGTGACGCGCTCGGTGACCTTCACGCCCTCGTCCGGCTACACCGCCGGCACTCCCGGCAATACCATCTCCATCGACAACGTGACGCTCTCGGCC
>NZ_RZSG01000798.1:0-2680 GCF_003997725.1 Mesorhizobium sp. M4A.F.Ca.ET.050.02.1.1 | reverse complement strand
ATCCACACGTTGGCCATCACCTCGGTGCCGTGGGCGCAGCGCGACTGGGCGATCTCGTTTTCATGGTGCGGGAAGATCAGGTCGAGGCCGCCGCCATGGATGTCGAAGACCTCGCCGAGATAGGCGGCCGACATCGCCGAGCACTCGATGTGCCAGCCGGGCCGGCCCCTGCCCCAGGGGCTTTCCCAGCCGGGCTCTTCCGGCGAGGACAGCTTCCACAAAACGAAATCGCCAGGATTCTTCTTGTGCGCGTCGACGGCGATGCGGGCGCCCGCCTGCTGCTCGTCGAGATTGCGCTTGGACAGTTCTCCGTAGTCGGGCATCGAGGCGGTGTCGAACAGTACCTCGCCCTCGGCTTCATAGGCATGGCCGCGCTCGATGAGTTGCCCGATCAGCGACAGCATGTCGGCTTTGCCGTCGGCACGGGGGGCGACGAACTCGGTGGCGCGTGGCTCGAAGGTCGGCTCGAGGCAGCCAAGGGCAGCGACATCCTTGTGATACTGGTCGGCGGTCTTTTCGGTGACGTGGCGGATCGCCTCGTTGAGCGACAGCTTTCCCGACGCGATCTGGCTGCCGAAATCACGCAGCGCCCGGGCATTTATCTTGTCGTCGACATCCGTGATGTTGCGCACATACGTAACGTGCTCCTCGCCATAGAGTTGGCGCAGCAGACGGAACAGCACGTCGAAGACGATCGCCGGCCGCGCATTGCCGATATGGGCAAAGTCGTAGACCGTCGGGCCGCAGACATACATGCGCACATTCAGCGGATCGATGGGGACGAAATCGTCCCGCGTCCGCGTCAGCGTGTTGTAGAGGCTGAGACCCTTCGATGCGTTGGACATGCGTGCCCTCCCGGTCCGTTACTGTCTTGGATGGAGCCGGCCCGCGCCGAGGCGCAGATCGAGCTCCAGCCTGCTGGCCGGGGCGTTTGTCCAATCTGGGGAAAGATGAGGCGAAAACGTCCGGACCAGCGCGAGGCTAGCCAATAATGCAAATGCCACAAATGGCGAAAAACGTTTTCATGCGCGGCTTTATCGCCCTGGCGAGTGTTGCCGTCAAGTCGCAACTTTGAGCAAACGAGTCGCCGGGTCACAGCTTATGAGACAGTGAAACATTTTATTAAACATGTCGGCACAGTGATGAAACTTTCGCCGGCTAGATCGCCAGGCGTCACGATTTGGTCGGAATCGGCCATCAAACGCGGACACAGAAATGTTACCAGGGAAGAGACCAATGCCACGAAGCAAGCAGGAACCGAGCCGAGCCAAGCAACCGGCGCTCGCCAACCAATACAGGGCTATCGGACCGGCCGCGATTGTCGCCGCCCTTCTTCACACCGCGAAGAAGAAGAAGCCGGCGCAGAAGTTCATCTCGCCGCGCGCTGCCTGAACAGGCACGCAGCCGGCGCTGGGCGCCGGCGATGAGGGCGCGAACAAGCGCCTGGAAATGAAGGCCTCCACAGTCTTCGCTAGAATAGCGTCATCTGACTGTCGTCCGCGCCGGGCTTCTGGCGCCTGACCTTCCCGGGTTGCGGCCCGACAATGCCCCGCTCCTGAATCTCCGGCCCAGTGTTGGTGACCTTGTTGACAAGGTCGGAAACCGGAATTGCCTCGAAGAAATCAGGGTGAGCCGGCCGCAACAGGTCGAGCACATCGCGCGGCTCCTGCGTGCGGCAATCCAGCCAGCGGGCGAAGTCGCGCTCCTCGATCACCACCGGCATGCGGTCGTGGATATGGGCGATGCCCGAACTGGCACGGGCGGTGAGGATGGCGCCGGTGTCCATCTCGGAGCCGCCCGGCTCGGCGTAGGTCTCGATCAGTCCGGCAAAGGCAATGAGCCCACTATGCCTGGGACGGATCCAGTAAGGCTGGCCCGCGGCACCCGCGCCGGCTTGCTGCCATTCATAGAAGCCGGAGGCCGGCACCAAAGCGCGGCGATGGCGCATGGCGGTCTTGAACGAAGCCTTCTCCGCCGCCCCTTCCGAGCGGGCATTGAACAGCAGCGGGAATTCCCGCGTGTCCTTGACCCAAGCCGGGATCAACCCCCAGCGCACCAGCATCGCCTGCCGGTCCGGCAGGTTGGAACCCGGCGCCCTTGGCGGACCCGCAAGCGCCATCAGCACCGGCTGCGTCGGTGCGATGTTGTAGCGGGCCGGAAACGCCTCCAGCTCCGCCAGGCCGAGAAAGGCGGCGGTCTGCTCCGGCGTGGCGGTAAGGGCAAAGCGTCCGCTCATGGCTTTGACTCTTCGATCGGGATCGCCGTGAAAGTGGCGATGGAACCGCAGCACTGTAACCGCTAGAGCTGTCCGGTCCATAACCTCAGCCAGCAACTGACGCGATTCGAAGCGCATGAACGAGGCTCGCAAGATCATACCGGCCGTTTCCGTCGCGATCGTGCGCGGCGACAAGGTACTTCTGGTCAAGCGGGCCCGGCCACCGTCGCAAGGGCTCTATGCCTATCCGGGCGGCAAGGTCGAGCCTGGCGAGTCGCTGGCGCAAGCGGCGGCGCGCGAGCTCGAGGAGGAAACCGGGTTGCGGGCAGATGGCTACCGCCCGCTGCGCGATATCCACATCGATGGCAGCGGTGAGAATCACGCGGTCGACTATCTGCTGACGGTGTTCGGCGCGGCTTACGCCGGCGGCGAGCCGGTGGCCAGCGACGATGCCGAGACCGCGGC
>NZ_RZSG01000797.1:0-2685 GCF_003997725.1 Mesorhizobium sp. M4A.F.Ca.ET.050.02.1.1 | reverse complement strand
ACAGCCGGCCTTCGCTGGTGCGCCGCCTCATCAGGCTGATCCGGCCCGGCGCGAAAAGCCGGGCAGGTGCCAGTTTTTCGTCCGCAAACTCTGGGGCGTCAGGATCGTCGGCTGAGCCTGTCGGCGAAAAGCCCGCGACACCCTATATAGCGCGAAGCAGGGCCGGCGATGCAGATGATTCTGCATCGCCGGCCCGCGGCGCTGCACGGTCGAGCAAGCTTGTCCATCAATCCCGCGCCGCGTGAGCGCATAGACAGTCGAGTGCCTGCAATGTTCCGCTGGTTTGAAAACAAGCTCGATCCGTTCCCGGCCGCGGAGCCGGTCGAACCGCCCAAGACGCTGGTCGCCTTCTGCGTGCACTACACGCGCGGCGCCTGGCCCTACATCATCCTCGACGCGCTCCTGGTGACGGCGATTGCCGTCGCCGAAGTGTGGATGTTCGGCTTTATGGGCCGCATCGTCGACTGGCTCTCGGGGCAAAATCGCGAGACCTTCCTGCAGACCGAGAGCTGGAAGCTCGCAGGCATGGCCTTCGTCGTGCTGTTCGCGCTGCCGGGCACCGTGTGGTTCCACTCGCTTCTTAACCAGCAGACGCTGATGGGCAACTATCCCATGCGCATCCGCTGGCAGGTGCACCGCTACCTGCTGAAGCAGTCGATGACCTTCTATCAGGACGAGTTCGCCGGCCGCATCGCCACCAAGCTGATGCAGACGGCGCTCGCCGTGCGCGAGTGCGTCATCAAGCTCATCGACGTGCTCAACTACGTCATCGTCTACTTCCTTGGCATGCTGTTCATCGTCGGTTCGGCCGACTGGCGGCTGGCGACGCCGCTCGCTATCTGGCTGGTCGGCTATATCGGGCTGCTACGCTATTTCATCCCGCGGCTCGGCAAGGTCGGCGAGGAGCAGGCCAATGCGCGCTCGACCATGACCGGCCGCGTCGTCGACAGCTACACCAACATCCAGACGGTGAAGCTGTTTTCCCATGCGCGCCGCGAAGCGTCCTTCGCCAAGGAGGGCATGACGGGCTTTCTCGAGACGGTCTACCGGTCGATGCGGCTGGTGACGGTGCTCTACGGCCTGCTCTACATCCTCAACGCGCTGCTCCTGTTCTCGGTCACCACGCTGTCGCTGTGGCTGTGGCTCGGCCAGGCGGTGACGATCGGTGCGGTCGCCGTGGTGATCGGCCTGGTGCTGCGCATGTGGGGCATGTCGCAATGGATCATGTGGGAGATGTCGGGCCTGTTCGAGAATATCGGTACGGTGCAGGACGGCATCGCGTCGATCTCGCTGCCGCGCCTGGTCGATGACAGGCCGGACGCCAAGGACATCGCCGTCAGCCAAGGCGAGATCCGCTTCGAGGACATCCGTTTCCACTATGGCAAGCAAAAGGGCGTCATCGAGAATCTGTCGCTGACCGTGAGGCCGGGCGAGAAGGTCGGCATCGTCGGCCGCTCGGGCGCCGGCAAGTCGACGCTGGTCAACTTGCTCCTGCGCTTCTACGACTTGGAAAGCGGCAGGATCCTCATCGACGGCCAGGAGATCGCTGCGGTGAGACAGGATTCGCTGCGCGCGCAGATCGGCATGGTGACGCAGGACACCTCGCTGCTGCACCGTTCGGTGCGCGAGAACATCCTCTACGGCCGGCCGGATGCCACCAATGAGATGCTGGTCGAGGCGGCGGAGCGGGCCGAGGCGATCGACTTCATCGGCGGGCTGATCGACGCCAGCGGACGCACGGGTTTCGACGCCCATGTCGGCGACCGCGGCGTCAAATTGTCCGGCGGCCAGCGGCAGCGCATCGCCATTGCCCGCGTCATGCTGAAGGACGCGCCGATCCTCATCCTCGACGAGGCGACGTCGGCGCTCGATTCCGAGGCCGAAGCCGCGATCCAGGAAAACCTCTACCGGCTGATGCAGGGCAAGACCGTCATCGCCATCGCGCACCGGCTGTCGACTATCGCTGCGATGGACAGGCTCGTCGTCATGGACAAGGGTCGCGTCATCGAGGAGGGTTCGCACGAGGATCTCGTCGCCAAGGGCGGGCTCTACGCGCAGCTCTGGCAACGCCAGTCGGGCGGTTTCCTGCTTGATGAGGCTCCGGCCGAGGCCGACAACGACGTTATTGCCAAGGGTGAAGCCGCGGAATGATGCAAGCCGTCTATCGCTGGTTCGAGCACTGGGTCTATCCATTCCGCGAGCCTGCGTCTCTTCGGCCACCCGCGGGTGTCGGCGGCTTCCTCTGGCACTATGTCGGGCAGGCGAAGCTCGCCTTCTTCGCCATGCTGGTCATTGGCGGCATCGCGCCACTGGTCGAGGCCGGGCTGTTCTATTTCGTCGGACGGCTGGTCGACATCCTCGATCAGCTTCCCGGCGAGCGCAGCTGGCATGCGCTGTGGACCGCCGCCGGCCCTGAACTCCTGTTCATGGGCGCCGTGGTGCTTGTCATACGCACGGCCGTGGTCGGCCTGTCGGCACTGGTCGACGAGCAGACGATCACGCCCGGCTTCTACAATCTGGTGCGCTGGCAGGCGCATCGCCATGTCTCGCGTCAGTCCTACGCCTTCTTCCAGAACGACTTCGCCGGCCGCATCGCCACTAAGGTCTGGCAGGCTGGCCAGGCGACCGGCGACCTGATGGAGAGCTTCATCGAGGTCATCTGGTTCATGATCGTCTATACGGTGA
>NZ_RZSG01000796.1:0-2692 GCF_003997725.1 Mesorhizobium sp. M4A.F.Ca.ET.050.02.1.1 | reverse complement strand
GCCGGATTCCGGTGTCCATCATCATCCCGAACTACAATTACGCGCGCTTCCTCGAACGCAGCGTCGACAGCGCGCTCGGCCAGGACCATGGCGACGTCGAGGTCATCGTCGTCGACGACAGATCGAGCGACGGTTCGGCGGTGGTCATAGAATCCTATGGCGACAGGATCCGCGCCTGCCTGCGGCCAAGGAATGGCGGCCATGCCGCCGCCTTCAACACCGGCTTCGCGGCAAGCTCAGGCAGGATCGTGCTGTTCCTCGACGCCGACGACTATCTCTACCCGGACGCCGTCTCCAGGATCGTCGACGCCTGGGATCCGGCGACCGCGCAGGTGCAGTCGCGGCTGCACATCGTCGACGAAGCACAGCGCGTCAAGGATGTCTTCCCGCCGCCGGAACTTCCCTTCGACGATGGCGACGTGGTGCCGAAGCTGCTGCACAAGGGGCGCTACCAGACGACGGTGACCAGCGGACTCGCCTTCGAACGCTCGACGCTGGACACCATCATGCCGATCCCCGAAGCCGATTTCCGCCAGGGCGCCGATGGCTATCTGGCGACGCTGGCGCCGCTCTACGGGCAGGTGCAGTCGATCGAGGAATGCGTCGGCGCCTACCGTATCCACGGCGCCAACCA
Organism: Mesorhizobium sp. M4A.F.Ca.ET.050.02.1.1; assembly: GCF_003997725.1. Classification (NCBI taxonomy): domain Bacteria; kingdom Pseudomonadati; phylum Pseudomonadota; class Alphaproteobacteria; order Hyphomicrobiales; family Phyllobacteriaceae; genus Mesorhizobium; species Mesorhizobium sp. M4A.F.Ca.ET.050.02.1.1. The sequence continues at coordinate 2,058 of NZ_RZSG01000796.1, read as the reverse complement.
TTCCGTCTTCGGCGAAAAGCTTGCCGAGCGGGCGCGGTGGCGGGTGGCGCATGATTTCCACCGTATGGCGGCGCTGTCGGGCCAGGTCTCGGGCGTCGGCCTGGCGGTCGAGCCGGCCGAGACCGTCCTGCATGATACGCTTCATCTGGAGGAGCGGCTCGCCTCGCTCTGCGCCGACCCCGACCGGCACCCGGTCGCCAATGATTCCAAACTGGCGCTTGCCGCGCACGGCGCCGTCGCCAGCCTCGAGATGACGGCCTCGCTCAGGCGTCGCGCCATGCTTGCCGCCTGGTTCCTGTCCGTCGGCATGCTGCCCGGAAGGATGGCGCTCGCCGTGCTGTCCTGGAAGCTCGACGCCGCGTCGCGGCCGGCCTTCCTCGCGCGGTTCTCCAAATCCATCCGCCAGGCGATGGGTTGAAAGCATTCGCCTCACATGCTTCGCTGAGCAGGGCAGGGAGCGGGAGAGGGCAGGGCTTCAAGAAATTTGACAGCCCGTGTCGGACTGGCCAGGCCCCCGTACGTCCTTGGGGCATCGATCAGCAAATCAGAGAGGACATACGATATGCCAAGCACCGTACGTTTGCACCGCGTTCTGGCGACCAAGCCGGAGAAGGTCTACCGCGCATTCACGGAAGCGGACGCGCTCGCGAAATGGCTTCCGCCGAACGGCTTCACCTGCACAGTGCATAGTTTCGAGGCAAAGGTCGGCGGCACGTTCAAAATGTCCTTCCGCAACTTCACCACGGGCGGCAGCCACGCCTTCGGCGGCGAATATCTCGAACTCGTCCCGGGCGAGCGCCTGCGCTACACCGACAGGTTCGACGACCCCAACCTGCCGGGCGAGATCCAGGTCACCGTGATCCTGAAGCAAGTATCGTGCGGCACCGACCTCGACATCACGCAGGCAGGCATTCCGGACGCCATCCCGGTCGAAGCCTGCTATCTCGGCTGGCAGGAGTCGCTCCGCAACCTGGCAAAACTCGTCGAGCCCGAGATCAATCAGTAGGGCATATCGCCCGAGAGAGCGCAGCGGTGACGGCGACGACGCCCCGCCTCTCCCCGCCAAATGGCGGGGGAGGTGGCCGCGAAGCAGATGGAGAGGGTCCTCGCAGGGCGCCACCCGCCGCCGAGCCCCCTCTGTCCCGCCGGCCATCTCCCCGACGGGGAGATTGGCAGTGCCTCGGGTCGGCAGACCAGGAGGGGGGCGCTGTCCCGCCAGCATAGAAGGGATCGCGGCCGGCCTCCGCACATCCTTGCATGACTGGTTGTCGCGGCGGGCGGCCTAGGTTACGCTTTTTTAGGCACTAACCGGGGGCGTGAAGAATGCTTTTACCATTCTTGCGTTGGCCTGCACCTCGTCATCATTACAGGCTGGGCAGGCTGAGATCGGTAGCTCTCTTTGCACCCTTCATCCTCTTGTCCGGCTATGTCGTTTACGGCTTTGTCGGGATCCGGATCGACTCGCCGGTGACAGCCCTCAGGCACCTTGCCGCTTTCCCGAACTGTACCGCCGCTCGCTTCGTTGGTCTGGCTCCGGCGCGTCGCGGGCAACCCGGCTACTGGCCGACACATGATGCCGACCGTGACGGGATCGCCTGCGAGCCATGGCGCGGCGGAAGCGCCGGCGGCGTCAGGGTCCACCGCTACTGGAGCACCGGTCGCCGGTAGGGTTGGCGATCGGCCAGCTACAGCTCCTTCTCGGCCAGCTCCCTGAACGCATCCGGCACCGAGCGTGCTGCTTCCAGCGCCACCGTGCCGTAGCCGACCGCCTCCCGCCCAAAACGCTGGCGGATCTTGTCGATGGCGCGGTCGGCGCCGAAGCGGGCGAGGCCCTTGCGGCTGCCGGGCCTGAGCTTCTCGTCGGCGAGGCCGAGCGGCAGTTCGAGCTGCAGCTCGGCACTTTCCTCCAGATGCGAGACAGAGATGGCAAGCAGCGAAATCTCCCGCTCCTGCGCATTGGCGGCGAGCACGCCGCGCACCAGTTCCTCGGCGATCTCGGCCAGCATCGCGGTGGCCTGGATCGGCTGCTCCAGCGTCACCGAGCGGCTGACGGCGCGC
>NZ_RZSG01000795.1:0-2693 GCF_003997725.1 Mesorhizobium sp. M4A.F.Ca.ET.050.02.1.1 | reverse complement strand
CAGTGTCGGCATCTGCGGCACCGACTACCACATCTTCGAAGGCAAGCACCCGTTCCTCGCCTATCCGCGCGTCATGGGCCACGAGGTCTCCGGCACGGTTGTCGAGACGGGCGAAGGTGTTGCGCTGAGCGCCGGCGAGGCGGTCATCATCAATCCCTATCTCGCTTGCGGCAAATGCATCGCCTGCCGGAAAGGCAAGCCGAATTGCTGTGTCAGGATCGAAGTGCTCGGCGTCCATCGCGACGGCGCCATGTGCGAGGAGATCCTCGTGCCGGCGCAAAATCTTTATCCGGCGAACGGTCTCTCTCTTGCCGATGCCGCCGCCGTCGAATTCCTGGCCATCGGCGCGCATGCGGTGCGCCGCGCGCAGGCCGAGCCTGGCGCCCGCGCGCTGGTCATCGGCGCCGGCCCGATTGGGCTCGGCACCGCCCTGTTTGCCCGCATCGCCGGCCTCGATGTCAGCCTGCTCGATATGAGTAGCGAACGCCTGGGCTTTGCTGAAAACGAACTGGGCTTCGCCACGCTCGATGGCTCGAAGGCACAGGCGACCGATCTGGCGCGCGAAGCGACCAGCGGCGAAGGTTTCGACATGGTCTTCGATGCCACCGGCAACACGCAGTCGGTGCAGTCGGCCTTCGCCCATGTCGCGCATGGCGGCAGCCTCGTGCTCGTCAGTGTCGTCAAGGACGACATCACCTTCTCCGACCCGGAATTCCACAAACGCGAGATGACACTGATCGGCAGCCGCAACGCGCTGAGCGCCGACTTCGACCACGTCGCGGCTTCGATCCGCAATGGTGCCGTGCAGATGGGAAAGCTCGTCACCCATCGCACGACCCTTGCCGGCACGCCTCGCGACCTCGCAAGGTGGGCGCATGAGAAATCAGGCCTGATCAAGGCCGTCATCGAAGTCGGGTAGGACCATGCTGAGGATCGACGCGCACCAGCATTATTGGCAGATCGCGCGCGGCGACTATTTCTGGATGGGGCCGCACGTCGCGCCGATCGTTCGCGACGTCTTCCCGGCCGACCTCGCGCCGCATCTGCAGGCCGCCGGCATCGCCCGCACCGTCGTGGTGCAGGCGGCGGCGACCGTCGCCGAAACCGAATTCATGCTCGACCTCGCCGACAAGGACGACAGCATCGCGGCCGTGGTCGGCTGGGTCGATCTCGAGGCCGACGATGTCGAGGCGACGCTGCGCCGGCTGGCGGCGCGGCCGAAGTTCCGCGGCATAAGGCCAATGCTGCAGGACATCGACGACACCTTTGATATTTTGAAGCCGAAGCAGCTCGCCGCGCTGAAGCTTTTGCCGAAACTCGGCCTGCGTTTCGACGCGCTGGCGCAGCCGCGCCATTTGCCGGTGGTCGCCGCACTCGCCGACCACATGCCTGACCTGCCGATCGTCGTCGACCACGCGGCAAAACCCTTCATCGCCAAGGGCATCCTAGAGCCCTGGGCGAGCGACATGGTGGCGCTGGCGAAGCGGCCGTCGGTGGTCTGCAAATTCTCCGGCCTGGTCACCGAGGCCGGGCCGAACTGGTCGATCGCCGGCCTCAAGCCCTATGCCGACCACCTGCTCGCCTGCTTCGGGCCGGACCGGCTGATGTTCGGCAGCGACTGGCCGGTGTGCGAGCTCGCCGCCACCTACGAGAATTGGCTGGCCGCCGCGAGGGAACTCCTGGCAGGCCTTTCGCCGGTGGAGCAGGACGCCGTCTTCGGCGGCACCGCCGCGCGCTTCTACGGCATCAGCTAGTCATTGGCCGACAGTTTCAGCTCGACCCGCTCCGCCGGAAACCGCGACTCGGAAAACTGGATCGGCTGACCGTCGAGTGTGACGTTGACCGCGACCGTCACCAGCACGATGGCGCCGGGCTGCAGGTCGAGATCGGCAAGATCGGCGGCATCGGCATGGCGCGCCGACAGCACCGTCGATTGCCTGAGATAGTCGTTGATGCCGAAGCGCTTCAGCGATGCGGTGACCGATCCCGTCTCCGCCATGGCGGCATCGATACCGGCGAAGCGTTTGGCGTCGAACCAGGCGGTGGCGCGCGACACCGGATGGCCATCGGCTTCGCCGCGCGTCTCCAGGCAGAGCAGGGCGGCTCCCCTGGCGAGCTTCAAGGCATCGGCGATGCGCCGGCTGGCCGGCTCAACCGATGAGGCAAGCAGCGCAATATGCCGTTCGCTCGTCTGCCCCTGCAGGCCCGTCGAAAAGCGCGTGCGGGCGCCGATCGGGTAGGAGAGCCGCTTGCGCGACAAAACGAAGGTGCCGCGCCCCTGCTCGGCCCTGAGCACGCCTTCCTGCACCAGCGCCGCGATGGCGCTGCGCACCGTATGGCGGTTGACGCCATAGCGTTCGGCAAGCGCCATTTCCGGCGGCAGCGCCGCGTTCTCGGCAAAGTCGCCGGCGGCGATTCCCTGCAAAATCTGATCGGCGATCTGCCGCCACAGCGAAACGCCGCTGCGCCGCTCGATGCTGGCTGCCTGCTGCCCACTCATGCCCGCCCCCGGTTCTCTCACCAGCCCAGACTTTTCGCCGGTGTCATCCACCCGTCATGGACTCGCGCTAGCTGTGAGCTTTCGGGAGGTTGTCCATTCGGACCGGACCGAGGAGACTGGAGTTACCACGCTTCAGCATCCATCGGAGGATCCGAATGAACATCCATAAGAATGCCCGTCTCACACCGCTGCG
>NZ_RZSG01000794.1:0-2695 GCF_003997725.1 Mesorhizobium sp. M4A.F.Ca.ET.050.02.1.1 | reverse complement strand
AGGTCGCCGCCACCATCCGCTCGACGCTCGCGGCAAGCAACTATCTGCTCGATCCGCACACGGCGGCGGCCTTCCATGTTGCCTCAGGCAAGGTCGAGAGCGATGTGCCCATGGTGGTGCTGGGCACCGCGCATCCGGCCAAGTTCCCGGCCGCCGTCGAGGCTGCCAGCGGCATCACGCCTGCCCTGCCCGCATGGCTGGGCGGCTTGATGACAGCCGACGAAAAATACACGGTACTTCCATCCGACCTGAAAATGGTGGAAGATTACGTCGGACGCCACACGCGGGCGGCGCGTTAAGGAGTACTAGCCATATGGGTGTTGAGGTAAGCCGTCTGTCGAACGGCCTGACAGTCGCAACCGAAACCCTTCCAAGCCTCGAATCCGTTGCCCTTGGTGCCTGGGTCAAGTCAGGCGCCCGCAATGAGCGTGACGAAGAGCACGGAATGGCCCATCTGCTTGAGCATATGGCCTTCAAGGGCACGAAACGGCGCACCGCCTTCGAGATCGCCTCGGAAATCGAGAATGTCGGCGGCGAGATCAACGCCGCCACCAGCGTCGAGACCACATCCTATTACGCCAGGGTGCTCTCCGACGACGTGCCGCTGGCGGTCGATATCCTGGCGGACATCCTGCAGGAGTCCGAATTCGACCCTGAAGAGCTCGAGCGCGAGCAGCATGTGATCCTGCAAGAGATCGGCGCCGCGCACGACACGCCCGACGATATCGTCTTCGACCGCTTCACCGAGACCGCCTTCCGCCACCAGACGATCGGCCGCTCCATCCTCGGCACGCCGGAGACCGTCAAATCCTTCACCTCCAAGCAGTTGCACAATTTCATCCAACGCCAATACGCCGCCGAGCGAATGGTGATTGTGGCGGCGGGCGACATCAAGCACGACAATTTCGTGCGCGAGGTGGAAAGGCAGCTGGGCGGCTTCCGCGCCAAGGCGGAAAGCAACATTCCGCAATATGCGCAATATGTCGGCGGCGACTTCCGCGAGGACCGCGACCTGATGGACGCGCAGATCGTGCTCGGCTTCGAGGGCCGCGCCTATCATGTGCGTGACTTCTACGCCTCGCAGGTGCTGTCGATGATCCTCGGCGGCGGCATGTCGTCCAGGTTGTTCCAGGAGGTTCGCGAAAAACGCGGCCTGTGCTATTCGGTCTACGCGTTCCACTGGGGCTTTTCGGATACCGGCATATTCGGCGTCCATGCCGCGACCGGGCAGAGCGACATCGCCAAGCTGGTGCCGGTCATCATCGACGAATTGCAGAAGGCCGGCGAGAACATCATGCAGGAAGAGCTCGACCGCGCCCGTGCGCAATACCGCGCCGGCTTGATCATGTCGGCCGAAAGCCCGGCCAGCCGCGCCTCGCAGATCGCCAGGCAGCTGCTGCTGTTCGGCCGGCCGATCGCCAAGGAAGAGCTGATGGAACGGCTGGCGGCGCTCACCGTCGAGCGTCTGACCGATCTCTCGTCGCGGCTGTTTTCGACCAAGCCGACGCTCACTGCCGTCGGACCCGTGGGGACGCTGGCGCCCTATGAGGCGATCCTCGATTCGCTTGCGGGTCCGCAGACGACGGCCCGCAAGCTCGCCGTCTAGACCTGCTCAAGCGCCATGTTCGCGCTCCCTTTCTTTCGCCGCGACCTGCCGGCACTGAAGGGTGACAAGGTCACGCTGCGCGTGCCGCTGACCAATGACTACCGCGAATGGTCGGCGCTGCGCGGTGAAAGCCGCGCCTTCCTGGAGCCTTGGGAACCGCGCTGGACGCCGGACGAGCTGGACCGCACAGCATGGCGGCTGCGCATAAGCCGCTACCGCGAGGACTACGCACAAGGCACGGCGATCGCCTTCTTCATCTTCGAGAAGTCGAGCGGCAAGCTCGCCGGCGGCATCACGCTCGGCAACATCCGCCACGGCGTCGCGCAGAGCGGCCATATCGGCTACTGGATCGGCGAGCGCTATGGCGGCCGCGGCCTGATGACCGAAGCGGTCAAGCTGGTGTCGCGCTTCGCCTTCGATACCTTGAGGTTGCACCGGATCGAAGCGGCCTGTATTCCCGATAATGCCCGTTCGATCCGCGTGCTTGAAAAAGCCGGATTCCGGCGCGAAGGACTTCTGCGATCCTACCTCAGGATCAACGGTATCTGGCAGGATCATTACCTCTACGCCCGGATCGCGGACGATCCGCCGGGCGCTGGAACGAAGGGCTGATTGTTGACGATTTTTTCGCGATTCGCGTCGCTGCTCGCCCTTGTCCTGGCGATGGTCGTTGCGCTCTGCGCAGCCTCGCCGGCGTTCGCCGTTGAACCGATCAAGATCGCCCGCGACGACGTGGCGCTCGACCTCTCGCGTGCCTTCGATCTGTACCCGAATCAAGGCGAGAATTTCCAGGTCTCGACAGCCCCCGGCCCCGACGGCATCGTAAGGCGTATCGAGGTGGAAGCGAAGGATTCGCGCTCGAGTGGCGACTGGGCCGTGTTCGCGCTCGCCAACACCACCGACCAACAGCTCGACCGGCTGATCGTGGCGCCGCATTTCCGCCTGGTGAATTCCGGCATCTTCTGGCCCGATCTCGGCGCGACACGTATCGCCGCGATCACGCCCAGCGAAGGCTTCGCGCTCGACCGCCAGACCAGCCCCGATGCCGACGTGTTCCGGGTGACGCTGAACCCCGGCACTGTGGTCACC
>NZ_RZSG01000793.1:0-2698 GCF_003997725.1 Mesorhizobium sp. M4A.F.Ca.ET.050.02.1.1 | reverse complement strand
CTTCTCCACCCTCCCCCGCAGGCCACGACGGGTCTTGAGGGCAAGATCCTTGAGGAACAGTGCATTCATCGTGCCCTTAAGGCCGACATGCAACTCGCTGATCTCGCCCTCGGCCAAGGTGACGATGGCAACGCCGGCGAATTTGAGATGCTTGAAGAGGGTGGCGACATCGGCCTGGTCGCGGCTGATGCGATCGAGCGCCTCGGCCACCACCACCTCAAAGCGGCCGCGCTGGGCATCGCGCACCAAATGCTGGATGCCGGGCCGCAACACGGTGCTGGCGCCGGAGATCGCCGCATCCTCATAGGTACACCCCACGCTCCAGCCCTGCCGCGCCGCCTGCTCGCGGCACAGCCTCAACTGGTCCTCGATGGAGGCATCCCGCTGACTGTCAGAAGAATAGCGGGCATAGAGTGCGACACGGGTCATGGCGGCAGATCCTCTCTCCAGTTCCCAAGGGGCTTACCATCCGGCTCCCTGCCCTCTCCCTCTCGGTGGCCCGGCCGATTGTCGTTGGCCGCCAGCCCCACCTCGAATGCCTCCCGCGCCAGTTGCCGGCCGATCAGCCGGGCGAGATCCACCACCACCCGATCCAGCCTGGCTGCTACCACGTGTTCAGGGCGACTTTCGGGGCGGATAAGATCGCCGTTGTCGTTCGCCGGAGCCAACGCCTGTGGCCCAGTCATGGTTTCCTTTGCCATCGCGGTCGCTCTCCCAATGGTGGATCGACCCGCCATCAGAGGCCTTAGGACAGCGAAGGAAAGCACAAAGTTCAAGTCGTAGGGCCACAGCGTGCAATGACTTGCGCGCTGCGGTTTCGTCTCCCGGCTTATCGCCAAGAGAGGCGATAGCGCTCAATTGAAGGGACACCGGTTGGCCGGGACTATCGTGCGTCCCAACTGGTTTCGGTGAGAGCACTTGCAGACACTCGAACACCTAAACCAGGGGGATTCCTTTGTCGTCTCCGCATTGGGCCGCCAGAGCACACCCACGCGATCGCCGTTACGGCGAAATCCCCGATACGCAAGCGCTTCCCTTGCACTCCTGATGCCTTCGCTGCGCGCATGATGCGATGATGGTAGTGGGATCAATGTGATGGTAGCGGGCGAGGTCATTGACCACCGACCGGATATGACGCCATGGGAAATCGTCTGAACCCTCCCAATGTTCACCGTAGCGCAGGATAACCAAGAGCTTTGCCAATACACCTTCAACGGAGCATGCCGGAGTCAGCGGCAGGTCATCCAAAAGCGCCTGTTCCGCCGCTTCCGATCTCTGTATTAGTTCGTCAGTTCTCGAAAACCCGATCTCGGCATCAGTAGCGTCCCAGTGCGCCTGATGTGCGGCTAGCTCCGAAAACGCCCTGACCCATGCCACTTCGTTTTCGGGAGAATAGAGTTCGTCGAGACTCTCGACGGAACGGACTGTCTTTTCCCCGCCGCCTGGAAGCTGCATCTTAGCACAGGGAAAGCCGATCGCTTCTACGAGATATGTCTCCAACTGCTGCTGTTGCCGGCATAGCACCAAGGTCGAGCGGTGGACCTCGTGCCAGCTATCACACAAGCGAAGAGCTGGATCTTCCTGCCGGCCCTTGATCGAAATAGGCTCGCGCGCCCGAGCGCCAAATGGCCACAGTCCAGCCACCGCAACAAGCTGCGTCATCAGCAGCCGCCGAGTGACGAAAGACAAAGGCGTGGTATTGTCGGAATCAGCCATGATCCGAGCTCCTAACAGCTGGGTTGTGGTCAGGCCGGATCGGTGTTGCGTCACCGTTCCGGCCGCTTAGTGCACTCATGAATACAGTTAGAGCAGCATATGAGCAACAAAAATCACTATATTATGGTGATCTTATGACGCCGGTCCAGTGTCGGATGGCCCGGGCCGCACTGGATTGGGGTGTCCTCGATCTTGCTAGAGAAGCGGATGTTTCAACACAGACGATTGTGCGCCTAGAACGAGGCGACGCGCTTAAACAGCCTACGCTCGATCGAATACGCGAGGCCTTCGAAGATGCCGGAGTGGAATTCATTCCGGAGAATAGCGGCGGCCTCGGTGTGCGCCTAGCCAAGCGGCCTTAGCGATGCCATGTTCGAACCCAGCTAAGTTCGAAGGCATCCTTGGTCGCTTTGCTGACTTTCAGTCCAAAATGGGGCCGGAAGCCGCCAGTCTGCTGACCGTCCATCGCGCACTCCGGAAGCGGGCGTCGACGCCGCAATCTCGATGCGGCACTACCCTTTTTTGACATGAGCGATCCAGGCTCGCAGTTCGCCGATTGCTAAGGCATCACGTCCGTCGACCATATTTCAGCCGCCCGCGGGAACCCGCGCTCGCCTCACGTCCCAGGTAATTGGCGACTGAGGTCCGATGGCCGCACGCATAGGTCTGGGCACAGGAAACAACGGCGCGCCAGTTCATTGGTAGCAGTCGCAGGAGATTATCCCCTCCATCTGCGGTAACCCTGAACTGCCCGCCGCTAACTCCTTGGCGGCGGGCCTTTTGGATCTGACTCTGAAATCCTGCGGAGAGGCCAGCCACCCGAACCGAGAAAAGCGCGGGGGATGCGCCTGTAAGGCGAAACCCGCTGCCGAGGGGACAGCAGCGGGCTTGGCTTCAAGGCTAGCCGGAAGAGGGGATTGGGACACAAGGGCATCCGGCCAGCCCTTTCAACGAGGGTGGCGATCGTTTGTTCCCATGCCGT
>NZ_RZSG01000792.1:0-2699 GCF_003997725.1 Mesorhizobium sp. M4A.F.Ca.ET.050.02.1.1 | reverse complement strand
GGGTTCCAGCGTGAACGATCTTTCGTCGGCGCTCTTCTGGGCCCCGGGATAGGCCAGTTGCACCAGCGCGGCGGCATCGCCGCAATCGTCCGCCGCGGCCCGGGCGGGCGACAGGCTGGCGGCGGCGATGCCGAGGAAGAGACTACTTAGCAGCAATCGCATGGGGTTCTCACGTCGCGGGGCCGGGTTGGATCAGGACTTGTGTACGCGAGAATGGTGACGGCGCACAGGGGCGGGCCATCTTCAATGGCAGCAGTCGGGCCCTGAATGCACGCTTGTCCTGCACAGGCAAGACGAGGTGATCGGCAAGTCGGTCTTTGCCAATGCGGTGGCGAGCCTGGCCTGGAACCCAGGCAACTGGTCGGTCTCGCCGCGCCGCCTCAAACATTCGACCAGCCCGTGCAGCGCCCAGACATTGTCCGGATGCTGGGCGCAGCGCTGAACCGCGCCACTCAGGCCGAGATCGTCGCGATAGACCTGCTCGGCTTCTTCGGCATGGCCCTGGTCGAGCAGCAGCGCCGCCAGCGCATGGCGCGGCGGATGCATCCATGCCCACGGCTCGGTATAGGAGAGATTGTCGTCGAGCCCGACCGCCTGTCGCAAATGAACATAGGCCTCGTCATGCCGCCCCTGGTGGTAGGCGAGCTCGCCGTCGAGCAGGGCGGCGCCCACGGCCAGCGATGCGTGCGTCGGGTTGCTGAGGAAGCGCCGTTCCGCGGGGATGCGGCTTAGATGCTGGTGGAAGCGCTCGCGCTCGTGCTCCGCCGCCGCGAACGCACGCAGCGCAGCATGCGCGACGCCCTTGGCGTAGTGCTGCATGGCGGTAGTCAGCACATAGAGTTCGGGCTCGACAACCATCGGCTCGTCGATGATCTCCCGCCAGCGGCCGAAGCGCACCTGAACATGCGATTTCATCGCATGGTAGCCTTCCACCGTCTGCGTCAGCTTCGGCCGGTCGGGAATGCTCACGACATCGCGCGTCGCCAGGCCGCGCACCTTGTCGGCCGCCCACAGCGCGGGGCGGTACTGGCCGAGTAACATGCAGGCGAACATCATCAGATGCAGGTCGTGGCAGCAGCCGAGCAGGTAATAGGTCGTCTCGCCGGCATGGGCGAGGTAGCGGTCGTTGGCGCGCACCGCCTTCTCGCTGGCGAGTTTTGCTTTCTCATACTCGCCGCACAGCACATGGATATGGCCGGGCATATGGTTCATGTGGCCGGCATCGGGACACATCGTGCCAAGCCGTTCGGCCGAGCGCATGCCACGCTCGGGCTGGGTCGACATTTCGAGCAGGTGGATGTGCAGATGCAGGGCCGCCGGATGCGGCGTCGTGCCGGCCTCGTCCGAGCGCCTGATAGAGCGTTCGCAGACCTCGAGAGCCTCCAGCACGTCCGAATTCGGCGCCGGCTTGCCGGTCTTGAGATCCCATAGCCGCCTGACGGTGCGCATCATCAGCGCCTCGACGAAGAGCGCCATCACGTCATGGTCGTCTGGGAAATCGCGATAGACCTGTCGCATCGCGGCGGCATAGGCGTCGTCCCACAGCGCGAATTCCGCCGGCGCCATGCGATGCGGCTTCTGGAACCGGTGGGCGAGTGCCTCGATCAGCCGCCGCTCAATAGCGCTGGATCGAGCGCTGCCGGCGAGCGCAAGCTGGACATGGTCGAAGCAAAGCCTGGTGGCCCTGTCGGCCTCGGCCTCGCCATGCTCCTTCCAGGTCAGATTGTAGAAAGGCCCCGCGGCATAGGCGATGCCCCAGTGCACGAAGGCGCAATCGGGATCAGTCCGCAGCGCCTTCGCGAAGCATCTTATGCCTTCCTCGTGGTTGAAACCGTAGCACCAGTTCAGCCCGATATCGAACCAGCGCTGCGTCTCCGCCGAGGATGTGGAGATTGGGCGGCGGTAGGTGCCGAGGTCGAAGTGATCCATCCCTGACTGTTTCTCGCGTTCGCCGGTCTGAGGCCGCATGCAATCTGTGATGAATGGGCGCACATGGCAACGGCCGGCGCGGCCCTGGTTGAGCCACGCCGGCCGGGGTTGCCACCCTGGGAGGGATCAGGACTCCAGCCACACCTTCTCGAAATGCTGCTCTAGCGACTGGTGCTGCTCGCAGCCATGCACGCCCTTGCGGTAGGTTCGATAGACCGAGCGCCAGTATGGCTGGATGATGATGCCGGATTGGCGCAGATTCTCTTCGATCTTGGCCATGATCTCCTTGCGCGCCTTGGCGTCCGGCATTGCCAGCGCCTTGTCGAGGAGCTCGTCGAACTCCTTGTTGGCATAGGCGCTTTCGTTCCAGGCAGCTCCCGATTTGTAGGCCAGCGCCAGCACCTGGACACCGAGCGGCCTTCCCAGCCATTCGGTGCAGGAGAAGGGGTATTTGCTCCAGTCGTTCCAGAAGGTGGCGGCCGGCAGCACGGTGCGCTTGATCTTCAGGCCCGCCTCGCGCATCTGCGCGGCGATCGCGTCGCCGGTGCTCTTTTGCCATTCGACGTCGACCGAGATGAGGTCGAATTCATGGTCGGCCTTGCCAGCCTCGGCGAGCAGCTTCTTGGCACCATCCACGTCACGCTTGGCTGGGCCGATATCGGCGAATTCCGGATGCATCGGGCCGACATGGTGGTTGTCGGCGGGCTTGCCCCGACCGTCGATGCCGAGCTTCAGCACGGCCGAGTTGTCGACGGCAAGCTGGGCGGCAC
>NZ_RZSG01000791.1:0-2705 GCF_003997725.1 Mesorhizobium sp. M4A.F.Ca.ET.050.02.1.1 | reverse complement strand
CTCACGTACTTCAAGTACGCTCCGCTCCGGTTCTCGGAACCCACCATTTTCGACCCGGCCTGACCTGAATCTCGGCAGACCTCAGCTTGCCGGGGGTTATCACGGACCGCGCGCCATGCAAACAACCTTGAAAATCGGAACACGCGGCAGCCCGCTGGCGCTTGCCCAGGCGCATGAGACGCGGACGCGGCTGATGGCGGCGCACGGCCTGCCGGAAGAGGCGTTCGAGATCGCCGTCATCTCGACCAGCGGCGACCGCATCCAAGACCGGCCGCTGTCGGAAGCCGGAGGCAAGGGCCTGTTCACCAAGGAGATCGAGGAGGCGATGCTCGCGGGCAGGATCGACATCGCCGTGCATTCCTCGAAGGACATGCCGACGGTTTTGCCGGAGGGGCTCGAACTCTGCGCCTTCCTGCCGCGCGAGGACGCGCGCGACGCCTTCATCGGCAGAGCGGCGAAAACGATCGCCGAATTGCCCCGGGGCGCCAGGGTCGGGTCGTCCTCGCTCCGGCGCCAGGCGCTGATCCGGCGCATGCGGCCGGATCTCGAGGTGGTGATGTTCCGCGGCAATGTGCAGACCAGGCTGCGCAAGCTGGACGAGGGCGTCGCCAACGGCACAATCCTCGCCTATGCCGGGTTGAAACGGCTCGGGCTGGAGCATGTCGTCACCGACCTGATGTCGCTCGAAAAATTTCCGCCGGCGCCAGGGCAAGGCGCGATCTGCATAGAAAGCCGCATCGGCGATGCCGAGGTCGAGAGGATGCTGGCGGCGATCCATGACGCGCCGACGGGCCAGGCGCTGGCCTGCGAGCGCGCTTTCCTGGCGGCGCTCGACGGTTCCTGCCGCACGCCGATCGCCGGCCATGCGACGATTTCGGGCGACAAGCTCTCCTTCGCCGGATTGATCATCGCGCCCGACGGCGCGCAGTCGCATGAGGTCAGGCTGGATGGGCCGGCGCGGGATGCCGCGCGGATCGGCACGCAAGCCGCCAGGGAGGTGCGGGCCAAGGCCGGCGAATCCTTCTTCGAAGGCTGGGCCTGACATGCTCCGCGTTCTGGTGACGCGGCCGGAACCGGGCGCCTCGCGTACCGCGCAACGGCTTGAGGAGATGGGTTTTCAGCCGATCCTGCTGCCGCTGACCGAAACGGTGGCGCTGCCGGCCAAGGCAACCGAAGCGCGGAAGGATGCTATGGCGGTCGCAGCTACCAGCGCCAACGCTGTGCGCCACGCGTCGCGGGAGCTCATCGCCGCACTGGCTGCCTTGCCCTGCCATGCAGTTGGCGAAAGGACTGCGGAAGCGGCGCGCAAGGCAGGCTTCGTGTCGGTGAGCGAAGGCCCCGGCGATGCCGTGGCGCTGGCCGATGCGATCGCCGGCGGCTCTCCGGCAGGGACGATCGTCTATCTCTGCGGCCGCGTGCGCTTTCCTGCCTTCGAGCAGCGCCTCTCGGCGGCCGATATTCCGGTCCGCGCCGTCGAAACCTACGACACGATCGCGCTCAACTATTCTGACGCGGATGTGGTTGCGCGGCTGTCCGGCGGGCCGGTCGATGCGGTCCTGCTCTATTCGGCCAAAGCCGCCCTGGCGATGCAGGTCCTGATCCGGCGACCGGCGCTCGGCGATCATTTTGAAAAGACCAGATTTTTCGCGCTGTCGGGACGTATCGCCGCAGCGCTCGACGGCGTCGCTCCCGAACGGGTTCGCGTCGCCGGGGAACCGCAGGAAGACGCGCTGATCGGGCTATTGCTGGCCGGACGCTAAGCAGATTCCGAAAAGTGTCACACGGTTTTCCGACAAGAATCTGCGACAAGACAAAATGCCTAAGCAGGCATTCGTTGGCTTGCCAAGGAATGCCTGCTTAGGGTCTGTGTCATCACGCCGCCCCTTTTCACCGCTTGGTGATGTGCTAGAGCATCCTTCAGCTCTAGACCCTTTGAACCATCCCAAGCCAATTTGCGGAGCCCAAGCAATGGTCAAGACGCCGAAGATGCGACATTCGAAGAGCCGCCGCGAGCCGGTGACGATCGAACTCGAGCCCGGCGCCGTCTCGCGCATCGTCGAGGAGGATGCGGCGAAGACTGTCGAGGCCGAGGCGGAGGAAGCCGCAAGCGCTTCGCAACCCGAGGCCCCGGCGGAGCCGGTGCATGCCGACCAGGTCGATCATGAGCCCTGGGAGCACAGCGACGCCGCAACGCAGGCCGGAACGGAAGACGCCGCCGCCAAGGGCTCGGATGAGGCGGAACGCCCCTATCCGGCTGGGTCCGACCTGCCGCCGAATCAGACGCACGCTTCCGACTACAGTTTCGAGGATGCCTCGGCCAGGGCGGCCGCCGAAGACGCGCCGAAAGCAACCCGCGCGAGGGAGGACTATATGGCACCGCAGCCGAAACGCGGCGGCCTCAATGGCATTGCCGCCGGCGTGATCGGCGGCGTCATCGCGCTGGCCGCAGCCGGCGGCCTGCAGTTCGCCGGCCTCATCGGCGCGCCGGGGTCGGGCGGCGTCTCGCTCGACGGCGTCAATGGCGAGATCGCCGCGCTGAAGAGCGAGATCGCGGCGCTGAAGGAAAGCGGCGACAAGGGAGTCTCCGCCAAGGTCGAGGGTCTGTCCACGGCGATCGAGCAGGTCAAGTCCGATGTGACGGCGCTGAAATCCTCGGCGGGGCAAGGCGGTGACAGTGCCGCGCTCAAGGCGCTCGCCGACAAGGT
>NZ_RZSG01000790.1:0-2707 GCF_003997725.1 Mesorhizobium sp. M4A.F.Ca.ET.050.02.1.1 | reverse complement strand
GCCTGCTGCTGCTCCTGGCGCCGAAGCCCCGGCCAAGGTGGCTGCCGCGACGCCCGACGCCCCCGAGACGGTGGCGCCCAAGCTCGAACATGCCGATAGCGCCGTCATCATCCGGCGCAACGATACACTGTGGCGGATCTCGCGCCGCGTCTATGGCCACGGCGTGCGCTATTCCACCATCTATCTCGCCAACCAGGACCAGATCAGCAACCCTGACCGCATTTGGCCGGGCCAGGTGTTCAAGGTCCCGCAAAAGTCGAAGGAAGGCGAGGACGCCGACATGAAGGCGATGGGCGACCAGATGACGACGGCGCCGACGAAGACGCAGTAGGAATTCGGCGATTGGCCAATCTCCCCCTTGTGGGGAGATGCCCGGCAGGGCAGAGGGAGCGCTGTCGCGCCAACTCCGGAAATTGCCTCCATTGCAGTGCGCAGGCGTTATACTACCCACCAGCTTAGCTTGCCCTCGCATCGTTCATCGTCTATCGCCGATGAACGATGACCGAATCCCTGACTGAACCCACCCTGGTGGGCGCTCCGCCCGGTTGCGCCCCGGACAGCCGCGCCGTCGCGGCGCGGTTCGCGGCACTTTCGCATCCGGCACGCATCGAGATCCTCAGGCATCTCGCCGCCAGCCGTTCCTGCTGCTGCCGCGAGGTGGTCGACCATCTCGACCTCGCCCAGTCCACCGTCTCGCAACATCTGAAGATACTGGTCGAGGCCGGGCTGGTCCGTTTCGAGCCCGACCGCCAGCGCTCGCGCTACGAGGTCGACCACGCGGCGCTCGCCGATGTCTCGGCGTCGCTCTCGGCGCTGGTCAAATCCTGCTGCTCCGTCGGCTAGAACAAGAAGGCAAAAAGAATGGCCGGAAAAACCGTCTCCGATTCCTCGACCCTCGCGACACTCCGCAATCTGTGGCCCTATATGTGGCCGACCGACCGGGCCGACCTGAGGGCGCGCGTCACCTGGGCGACGCTGCTCCTGGTTGTCGCCAAGGTGACGCTGGTGGCCGGCCCCTATTTCTTCAAATGGGCGACCGACGCGTTGGCTGGCGCCGCGAAGACGCCGCCGCCGCTGCCGTCCTTCCTGCTTGCGCCGGTAATGCTGGTCGTCGCCTACAATGTGCTCCGCCTCGTGCAGCTCGGCTTCAACCAGCTGCGCGACGCGCTGTTTGCCCGTGTCGGGCAATATGCGGTGCGCCAACTCGCCTTCCGCACCTTCGTCCACATGCACCAGCTGTCGCTGCGCTTCCATCTCGAGCGCCGCACCGGCGGCCTGTCGCGCATCATCGAGCGTGGCACCAAAGGCATCGAGACGATCGTGCGCTTCATCATGCTGAACACGGCGCCGACCATCCTCGAATTCGCGCTCACCGCCGGCATCTTCGCCTTCACCTACGGCTGGAAATACGTGGCCGTTGTCGCTGTCACCGTCTGGATCTATGTCTGGTTCACGGTCAAGGCGAGCGACTGGCGGATCTCGATCCGTCGCGACATGAACGACAGCGACACTGACGCCAACACCAAGGCGATCGACTCGCTGCTCAACTTCGAGACAGTCAAGTATTTCACCAATGAGGCCATGGAGGCCGAGCGCTTCGATCGCTCGATGGCGCGCTATGAGACCGCCGCCACCCGCACCTGGACCTCGCTCGGCTGGCTGAACTTCGGCCAGGGCGTCATCTTCGGCCTCGGCACCGTCATCGTCATGTGCATGTCGGCGCTGGAAGTGCAGGCCGGCACGCAGAGTGTCGGCGACTTCGTCTTCATCAACGCCATGCTGATGCAGCTTTCCGTGCCGCTCAACTTCATCGGCTTCATCTATCGCGAGATCCGCCAGGGGCTGACCGACATCGAGCACATGTTCGACCTGCTCGACGTGCGGCAGGAAATCGTCGACAGGCCGGACGCCAGGCCTTTGGTGGTCGGCGCAGGCAAGGTCGAATTCCGCGACGTGCATTTCTCCTACGATCCGAACCGCAAGATCCTGAAGGGCGTCTCCTTCGAGGTGCCGGCGGGTAAGACGGTCGCCATCGTCGGCCCATCCGGGGCCGGCAAGTCGACCGTCTCCAGGCTGCTGTTTCGTTTCTACGACGTCCAGTCCGGACAGGTGCTGATCGACGGCCAGGACATCAGGGACGTCACCCAGGAGAGCCTGCGCGCGGTGCTCGGCATGGTGCCGCAGGACACCGTGCTGTTCAACGACACCATCGCCTACAACATCCGCTATGGCCGCGTCGGGGCCAGCGAGGAGGAGGTGCGCAAGGCAGCCGAGCTCGCCCAGATCGGCCCCTTCATTCAGAAACTGCCCGAGGGCTACCGCTCGATGGTCGGCGAGCGCGGGCTGAAGCTCTCCGGCGGCGAGAAGCAGCGCGTGGCGATCGCCCGCACCATTTTGAAGGCCCCGCCGATCCTGATGCTCGACGAGGCGACCTCGGCGCTGGACACCCAGACCGAGCAGGAGATCCAGGCAGCCCTCGACCTGGTCAGCAAGGGCCGCACCACCATCGTCATTGCCCACCGCCTGTCGACGGTGATCTCGGCCGACGAGATCATCGTGCTCAAGGACGGCCAGATCGCCGAACGCGGCACTCATGCCGCGCTCCTGCGCAAGGATGGCCTCTACGCCTCGATGTGGGACCGCCAGCGCGAGGCGACCGAGGCCGAGGAGAGGCTGCGCGTCGCCCGCGAGAGCGACGAGCTGGGTG
>NZ_RZSG01000078.1:0-13672 GCF_003997725.1 Mesorhizobium sp. M4A.F.Ca.ET.050.02.1.1 | reverse complement strand
GCTCGCTGGCGCCGCGGTCGTTGTTCAACGCCGCGCAGTGAACGACATGTGTCACTCCCTCCATCATTGCGAGGAAGGCGTCGGCGGGAGCATCGAAGCCGGGCAGCAGAACCGCCCCGCTTGCCCGCTCAAGCCGTTCCGGCCGGCGCGAGGCGGTGCGCACCTCGAACCCCGCATCGGCAAGGTGGCTCACGACCCGGCGTCCGATGAATCCCGTCGCGCCTGTGACCAGAACTTTCATGGCGGGTTTTCGCATCCCCTTGGTCAGGTTGCCGGCGCTATCGCGGCCGCCGGCTCCTGCGGCAGCCTCTGTTGGCGCCCCGACGCAAGGTAGGTTCCGGACACCACGAAGACCATGAAAGTCGAATCGAGGATATCGTGGCCGAGCAGGATGCCAGTCATTCCGCCGATCAGGTAGACGATCACCGTGACGGCGACCATCGTCGCGCCGAAGCGCTCGATCGGATCGGCGCTGACGCGCAGAACCTTTGCGGCGTTCCATGCGGCGACCGCGAAGATCGCCGCGAGCGTGATTGCTCCGGCCAACCCGGCCTGCACCAGCGCGGTCAGAAAGCCGTTGTGGAAATGGCTGAAGCCCATGGCCATGCCGAACTGCTCATGGAAGCCTTGCTTCATCAGCGCCTGGCTGGCGGCGATGCCGTGTCCGAATATCGGAGCGTCCCGGAATGCACCGAGCCCGATCTGCCACAGCGCCACGCGCAACCCCGTCGCCGTCGCGTGGTCGCCCTTGGCAAGCGCGTCCCAGTCGCTGAACAGGAAATCCGCGCGTTCCGACACGATATGGAAACCGAGAATGGCGATCACCAGCGACATCACGGCGGCAATCAGCAGCAGACGAGCAAGACTTGCCTGCTCCAGCCTGCGCCGATTGATCAAGAGTACGGCGATGCCCGACACCGGTATGGCTACCCAGATGATGCGGGTGCCCGAATAGAGGATGGCAATGATGCCGGCCAGTACCGCCGGGATCAGAAGGCCTTTGGCTCTTTCAATGCCCGACAGCGCCCCGGCCATGCACATCATGACGCCGAGACAGGTGACCGTGGCGAACGGAATGGCGTTTCCGGCCCCGCCTTCGGCCCGCATGCCGAGCCAGTAGTATTGCACCACGGCCAGCACCAGGGCGCCAAAACATGCCGCCATGCTGGCGACCACGACGATGCGGGCAAGGGTCGCCTTTGCGGTTATGCTCCAGGTCGAGTAGGAGATCGGGAACAGCAGGAACGTGACCAGCGCCACGAGATGCGGCGCATCGGCCCCGAGCGCGTTGTTGACGGCCGACGCCAGCAGGTATGCCGCGCAATAGACATAGATCGCCACCGTTATGGCGAGCATCGGCGGATCGAAATTGAAGCGTCGCCGCTTCAGGGCGAGCAGTACCCCTGACCAAAGACCGCCGCCGATGAACACAAAGCTCACGGCCGAACCCAGCACCGGCGGACAAAAGAAGCAAAAGATCGAGAAGTAGACGTTGATCTGCGCGGGCGTGAGGTGCCGTTTGATGGATAAAAGCGGGTTCAATGCTCTGTTTCGCAATGTCTGGGGGTCGTTGGGACGCCGTGTTGGTCCGCGACGGCGGACGCGATCACCTTCGAAGCCTATTTGGTGCCACGGCGCGCGGGCAGCATGTGTGGCCGGTATAGCCGCTGGGTCCGATTCCCGATAGTGCGGCCGCTGGAGGGCCTATCACAAATCGGCAGCCCGGCGCGCATCCGCGTGAGCGGGAGCTTCGCGCGGCGGGCCGTCCACGGTCACCCGAAAGGCAATAGTTTCTCCGTTCTTTGCCATACATCAGGCGGTAGGGCAGGATTTTCCCACATACGCACTGATCGTGGAAAATTCATTCCAGATTGGCCATCTGGCGGGCGCGTCTGGCATTGTTCCCCGCAATCACGATCTGCTAGAACGCCCGCACGAATGTCCAGAAGCAAAGCTTGAACCGGGCTGTTTTTAAGAAACGGTGCCTGATCCGTTGATGCAAGGTCTGGATGGCACGAGAGAACGCTCACAGTCCATGAATATCGCACTTACGCACCTGCAGCGGCTCGAGGCCGAATCCATCCACATCTTCCGCGAGGTGGCGGCCTCCTTCTCCAAGCCCGTCATGCTCTATTCGGTCGGCAAGGATTCTTCCGTGCTGATGCACCTGGCGATGAAGGCCTTTTTCCCGGCCAAGCCGCCTTTTCCCTTCCTGCACGTCGACACCACCTGGAAGTTCCGCGAGATGATCGCCTTTCGCGACCAGATGGCGCAGAAGCTGGGCTTCGACCTCCTGGTGCATGTCAACGAGGACGGCGTGCGCGACAACATCAACCCGTTCGACCATGGCTCGAACACCCATACCCATGTGATGAAGACGGTGGCGTTGCGCCAGGCGCTCGACAAATACGGCTTCGACGCCGCCTTCGGCGGCGCCCGCCGCGACGAGGAGAAGTCGCGCGCCAAGGAACGGATCTTTTCCTTCCGCAACGCCCAGCACGCCTGGGACCCGAAGAACCAGCGGCCGGAAATGTGGAAGATCTTCAACACCCGCATCGCCGCCGGCGAGTCGATCCGCGTCTTTCCGTTGTCCAACTGGACCGAGCTCGATATCTGGCAGTACATCCTGCAGGAAGACATCCCGATTGTGCCGCTCTATTTCGCCAAGGAACGGCCGGTCGTCGAACGCGACGGCATGCTGATCCTCAAGGACGACGACCGCATGCAGTTGCGTTCGGACGAAGCGGTCGAGAACCGGATGGTGCGCTTCCGCACGCTTGGCTGCTATCCGCTGACCGGCGCTATCGAGTCCGATGCCGACACGCTGGAGGCCATCGTCGGCGAGATGCTGACGGCGCGCACCTCGGAGCGCCAGGGCCGCCTCATCGACCGCGACGAAGCCGGCTCGATGGAAAAGAAGAAGCGCGAGGGGTATTTCTGAGCATGCGCCACATCATGGCCAAAAGCCTCGCCCCCACCGACTCGATCCGCGAATACATGGCCGCGCAGGAGAAGAAGTCGCTGCTGCGCTTCCTCACTTGCGGCTCGGTCGACGACGGCAAGTCGACGCTGATTGGGCGTCTGCTGTCGGACACCAAGCAGATCTTCGAAGACCAGCTTGCCGCG
Organism: Mesorhizobium sp. M4A.F.Ca.ET.050.02.1.1; assembly: GCF_003997725.1. Classification (NCBI taxonomy): domain Bacteria; kingdom Pseudomonadati; phylum Pseudomonadota; class Alphaproteobacteria; order Hyphomicrobiales; family Phyllobacteriaceae; genus Mesorhizobium; species Mesorhizobium sp. M4A.F.Ca.ET.050.02.1.1. The sequence goes on along the minus strand of NZ_RZSG01000078.1, from coordinate 10,546 downwards.
CTGGAGCGCGATTCGCGCAAGCACGGCACGACAGGCGACGACATCGACTTCGCGCTCCTGGTCGACGGGCTCGAAGCCGAGCGCGAGCAGGGCATCACCATCGACGTCGCCTACCGCTTCTTCGCCACGCCGAAGCGCAAGTTCATCGTCGCCGACACGCCCGGCCACGAGCAGTACACGCGCAACATGGCGACCGGCGCCTCGACCGCCGATCTCGCCATCGTGCTGATCGACGCGCGCCAGGGCGTGCTGCGCCAGACCAGGCGCCATTCGATCATCGCCTCGCTGCTCGGCATTCGCCACATTGTGCTGGCCGTCAACAAGATCGACCTCGTCGATTTCGACCAGGCGGTGTTCGACAGGATCGTCGAGGATTACAGCCAGTTTTCGCAAAGCCTCGGCTTCCAGACGATCGTGCCGATCCCGATGTCGGCCCGCTACGGCGACAATGTCTCCAGCCGCTCCGGCAACATGCCGTGGTATTCGGGGCCCACGCTGATCGAGCATCTGGAAACCGTATCGGTCGACGAGGCAGTGGTCGAACTGCCGTTCCGCTTCCCGGTGCAGTATGTGAATCGCCCCAATCTCGATTTCCGCGGCTTTGCCGGCACCATCGCGTCCGGGTCGGTTTCGCAGGGCGACGAGGTCGTCGTCGCCAAGTCCGGCAAGTCGTCCCGCGTCAAGCGCATCGTCGCCCATGGCGGCGACCTTGCCCAAGCGGTTGCCGGCCAGGCGATCACGCTCGTCCTCGACGACGAGGTCGAGGTGTCGCGCGGCAACATTCTGGTCGCGCCGGCGTCGCGGCCGCAGGTCGCCGACCAGTTCGCCGCCAACATCGTCTGGTTCGACGAGCATGCGCTGTTGCCCGGCCGCTCCTACATCCTGCGCACCGAAACCGACCAGGTGAGCGCCACCGTCACCGAGCTGAAGTACCGCGTCAACGTCAACGACTTCGCCCACGAGGCGGCGAAGTCGCTGGAGATGAACGAGGTCGGCATCTGCAATCTCTCGACGCGCTCGCCGATCGCCTTCGACAATTTCGCCGAGAACCGCACCACCGGCGCCTTCATCCTGATCGACCGCATCAGCAATGCCACGGTCGGCGCCGGCATGATCCTGCATTCGCTGCGCCGCGCCGAAAACATCCATTGGCAGTCGCTCGATGTCGGCAAGCGCGGCCGTTCCGACCTGAAGAACCAGCGGCCGGCCGTGTTCTGGTTCACCGGGCTCTCCGGCTCCGGCAAGTCGACCATCGCCAATCTGTTCGAGAAGAAGCTGTTCGCCTCGGGGCGCCACACCTACATCCTCGACGGCGACAATGTCCGCCACGGCCTCAACCGCGACCTCGGCTTCACCGACGCCGATCGCGTCGAGAACATCCGCCGCGTTGCCGAGGTCGCCCGGCTTATGGCCGATGCCGGCCTGATCGTCATCGTCTCCTTCATCTCGCCCTTCGCCGCCGAGCGGCGCGTGGCGCGCGAGCTGATGGCGGATGGCGAGTTCGTCGAGGTGTTCGTCGACACGCCGTTCGAGGAATGCGCCAGGCGCGATCCGAAGGGCCTCTATGCGCGCGCGCTGAGCGGCGAGATCAAGAATTTCACCGGCGTCGATTCACCCTATGAAGCTCCGGAGAATCCCGAAATCCATCTGAAGACGCTCGGCAAAACGACCGAGGAGATGGTAGAGGCCCTGGAACTCTGGCTGAACGAGCGCGACATTGCCGAAGACCAATATGACAGCGGCGGCGGCATCTGACGACGAGGCCATGCTCGGCGTGTTCGAGCGCCTGGCGCTGGATGCCGGGCGCGAGGTGATGCGCGTCTTCCACGCAGGCTGCGCCATCGACACGAAATCGGACAGCACGCCGGTGACGGAAGCCGACCGCGAGAGCGAGAAGATCATCCTCGCCGGTCTGCGCGCCGCCTATCCCGACATCCCTTGCGTGGCCGAGGAAGAAGTCGCGGCGGGCGTTGCGACGCCCGATCTCGACGACGCCTTCTTGCTGATCGATCCGCTCGACGGCACCAAGGAATTCGTCAACCGCCGCACCGATTTCACCGTCAACATCGCGCTGGTCCGCCACGGCGTGCCGGAGATCGGTGTCGTCTTCGCGCCCTGCACGGGGCGTTTCTTCTCGGGCCGGCCGGGCAGGGCGGAAGCGATCGAGGTCGATGCCAATTTTCGCATCACCGGCCGCCGTCCGATCGCCGTGCGGACAGGGGGGATGCCGCTCGCCGTGGTCGCCAGCCGCTCACACAACACGCCGGAAACCGATGCCTTCATCCGCGACCTTGGCGCCGCCGAGATCGTTTCGGTCGGCTCGTCGCTGAAATTCTGCCTCGTCGCCGCCGCCGAGGCGGACGTCTATCCACGCTTCGGCCGCACCATGGAATGGGACACCGCCGCCGGTGACGCGGTGCTGCGGGCCGCCGGCGGCATGACGCGCACGCTGGACGGCAAGCCGCTCGCTTACGGCAAGCGCGACCAGGCCACGGACGCGGATTTCGCCAACCCGCATTTCATTGCCAGCGGGAAAAGCGCGGGCGCAGCTTAAACGCTTGCAACTGACGGCCAGCTATCGCTTCGTCATCCTGGAGCGAAGCAACGCGGCGCAGACCCTGGGATCCATGCTGTGACGTTAAGGCATTGCAATGGTTCAGAATTCTGCTCTGCTGTGTTCCCCGTCCGAGGGCACGGCTACGCCGCCGCGACGTGCGCCGAGTTCGAGCCGATATAGTTACGAATCGTCTCGATGATACGGTCCTGGTCGGCTTCGCTGAGATAGGGGTGCATCGGCAGGCAAAGGATACGCTTCGGCAGCTCTTCCGAAACGGCGAGGCCGGTCGGCGTGCGCGGATAGTCGCGATAGGCAAGCTGCACGTGCAGCGGCTTCACATAATAGATGACGGAAGGGATGCCCTTCTCCGTCAGATGCGCCTTCAGCCCGTCGCGCTTCGGCGTTTCGATGGCGTCTTGCGCCCAGGCCGCGCGGCCGTGGCCCAGATTGCGCGAGGCCGTGAGGATATCGCCGAGACCCTCGGCGTAGCGCTGCGCCACCACCTGCCGGGCAACCATCTCGTCCTCGAGGATGACGAGCTTCTCGATCAGGATCGCCGCCTGCAGCGTGTCGAGGCGCGAATTGATGCCGACGCGGATGTTGTCGTACTGCGTTTCGCCCTTGCCGTGGAAGGCGAAGGATCTGAGCTTGTCGGCCATCGCATCGTCATTGGTGAACATCGCGCCGCCGTCGCCGTAGCAGCCGAGCGGCTTCGCCGGATAGAAGCTGGTCGAGCCGACATGGCCGAAGGAACCGCAGAACTTGCCGTCGACTGAGCCGCCGATCGACTGGGCGGCATCCTCGATCACCATCAGGTCCTCGCGCTTGGCGATCGCCATGATCGCTTCGTAGTCTGCGGCGAGCCCGAACAGGTCGACCGGTATGATCGCCTTCGGCTTCAGCCTGCCTTCCTTCCTGATCATCGCGATCGCCGCCTCGAGGCTGGCGATGTCGATGTTGTAGGTGTCGGGATCGACATCGACGAATACCGGCTCGGCCTTGGCGAGCGCCACAACTTCGGCCGTCGCCGCGAAGGTAAAGCTCGGCACGAACACCGCATCGCCCGGGCCGATGCCGGCCGCAAACAGCGGCAGCAGCAGCGCGTCGGTGCCGTTGGCGCAGGCCACGACATGCTTGGTGCCGACATAGGCCGCGAGTTTGTTCTCGAATTCGGTGACCTGAGGCCCGAGGATATAACGGCCTTCGTCGACGACGCGGTCGATCGCGGCCTTCAACCGGTCGCGGATACGTTCGCGCTGCGCGCCGAGATCGATGAACTGCATGTCTGCCTCAAGGGGTTGGTGCGTGTCGCCAAGGGCAAGCGGCGGGGGCATGACGCGCACAGAAACAACAACTTAACCGCCGCTGGTACCAGACTTGGACAATCCGAGAAAGCCAGCCCGGGGGCATGGCGACCTGTCGGGATGTCGCAGCCTGTTACCGCCGATCTCTCCTGCTTCTCCGCAAGGTGCCGGAAATCCGGCCTTTGCAGGGTGCAATCAGCGCCTTTTCTCGCGCCTTTTCGGCCGGTGGAAACATAAAGTGATCAGCCGGCTGGGCGGCTTTGCCGCCGGATGGACGGCCGATCAGGCGATTTCATGGCGCCAGGGCGGATTGGCGCCGGCGCGCGACACCGTCACCGCCGCCGCCTTGGCGCCGAGCGCCAGCGCCTGGCGGATCGCGTCTTCCGACAGGTCGCCGATCGCCGCCTTGGTGAGCAGGCCCTGTTCGTGCAGCGAGGCGAGGATGCCGGCATTGAACGTGTCGCCGGCGCCGACCGTGTCGACCACCGCCACCTTCTGCGGCGTCACCGTGACCTTGTGGCTCTTGCTGTAGCCGACCGCGCCCTCGCTGCCATGGGTGACGACGATCAGCTTCGGTCCGCGATCCAGCCAGTTGCGGATGACGTCCTCATGCGAGCCGGCTTCGTCGAACCAGTTGAGGTCCTCGTCCGACAGTTTCACGATGTCGGCCATCGCCATCATCTCGCGGATGCGCCGCAGGTGCTTTGCCTTGTCGGGGATGAAGTTCGGCCGGATGTTGGGGTCGAGCATCATGACGCGACTGTTGTGCTCGCGCCGCATGAACTCCTCATAGGCCGATCCCGCGGGCTCGGAGATCAGGCTGATGGCGCCGAACAGCATCGCCTCGATCTCGGCGCCGAGGCTCGGCAGATCCTCGATGGTGAGCATGCGTCCGGCGGTGTTCTCGTCGTAGAAGGTGTAGGTCGCCTGGCCGTTGGTGAGCCGCACGAAGGCGAGCGTCGTCGGCCTTGGCGAGGTGTGGGCATAGGTGGAGCTGACCTTGCTTGCCCCGAGCGCTTCGCGGAACTGGCCGCCGAACAGGTCCGACGACAGGCCGGAAAAGAAGCCGGCCGGCGCGCCGAGCCGCCCGAGCGCGATCGCCGTGTTGAAAACCGCGCCGCCGACATAGGGCGCGAAGGCCGGCTCGCCCTCGGTCGTCGTGCGCGGCAGCATGTCGATCAGGGCTTCGCCGCAGCAGAGGATCATGATGTCTGGCTTTCCGGCGGATAGATCACGCCTTTGCGGATGATGATGTTGGCATAGAGACGGGGCTCGCTGGTGGCGACGATGGCGTGCGCGGCCTTGACCCGGGCATAGAAGTCGGCGCCGGCCAGCGCAACCACCTTGTGGCCGGGCGCGCGCCTGGCGCAGACCGCTTCCATCTCATGGTGGACCGGATCGGCAAGCGCCGGATCGCCCTTGACCGAGGCGCGAAACAGCGCCTCTGGCACGGCGTCGTCCACCGGCAGCACGCTCAGAATGGCGTCGAGCACGGGGACCAGATGATGGCCGTCGGCGCGGATCAACCGATGCGCCTGCTGCTCGGCCGGGTAGTTGCCGTCGACAAGCGCGATTTCGTCGCCATGGCCCATGGCGCGCAGCGTCGCCAGAAGCTCCGGGCCAAGCAGCGACGGGATGCCGATCAGCATTCAGGGGCTCCTGGAAATGGTGGTCGAGCCGATCAGGAAGCGCTCGGACAGGGGCAGGCTGGCGCCGCCAAGTGCCCGAGCGTGGATGCCGACGGTTCCTTCGCGCACCGCCGGCAACTTCAGGCCTTCGCCGTCGATCGTGCCGACGGCCACCCTCACAGCATCGACGAGACGGCCGCGCACCGACAGCGGCATCCAGCCGTCGATCACCGCCGCCTCGAAATCGATGACCGAGGAGGCCGCGACGATAGCGTAGGCCAGCGCCTGCGCGGCTCCGGCGATCCATATGTCGAGCTCGGGACCGATGTCGCCCCAGTCCTCGGGCGACGTCCACAGATGCGAGGCCTCGACGCCGCGCGCGTTGAGCGCCTTCTCCAGCATGGCGATCGACGCCACGTCGATGAGCTGGGTCGGCTTGCCGTCGGGCCCCGGAACCGGCATCGAGCCCAGCGCGCCGGCATTGCCGGTCGGCCCGCCGAACAGCCGGCCGTTGAGCACGATGCCGCCGCCGGCGAAGGCGCCGATGTAGAAATAGACGAAGTCGCGCGCAGCACCGGCCTGGCCGAAGACAAGCTCGGCGCCACAGGCCGAGGTGGCGTCGTTCTGCAGGTAGACCGGGAAGTCGCACTGCGCCTGGATGTCGGAACGGATGTCGCGGTGGCGCCATTCGTCCATGATCTCGCGCGGCGCGCCGGCGGTGTCGGCCCAGTTCCACAATTCGAACGGCATGGCGATGCCGAGCCCGGCAATGCGCTTGTCCTGCGCCTGGGTGAGCTCGCCGCGCATCCTGGTCATGCCGGTCAGCGCGAATTCCACCGTCTCGCGCGGCGCCGGATAGCGGTAGGAGTGCTGCAGCATCGAGCGCACATTGCCGAGGAAGTCGATCAGCACCAGCTCGGCGCTGCGGCGGCCGATCTTGAGGCCGATGAAGAAGGCGCCTTCCGGGTTGAGCGCCATGGGAATGGAGGGCTGGCCGATCCTGCCGCGCAGCGGTGCCTGGCGCACCAGCAGCCTGTCGTCCTCCAGCTCGCGCATGATGACCGAAACGGTCTGCGCCGAAAGCCCGGTCATGCGCGCTATGTCGGATTTGGCGAGGCTGCCATGCTGGCGCACCAAGGACAGCACAAGCCGCTCATTGTGGTCGCGCATGCCGCTCTGGTTGGTGCCGCGGTGCAGGCGGCTCTCTGCCGCCTCGGGCGAACCGTGCCTCGCAATGCCGGTCTCCACCCTGTTTCCTCCGTCGTTTCCCCTCAATGCTTTTCGTGCAGAATGAGTGAACGATGCAAGGCTGTCAATAATAAATAAGAGTGATTTAATTATTGACAGCCGTCTCGGACTGGTGTCTTTTGAAGGGGCGTCCACGCTGGGAGAAATGGTTGGATGCGCTTGAGACGCCGGGTGGCCCGGCGTCCGCAATGGTTCCACTGGGAGGAAAATCGTGACCAAGAAAGCACTGCTGAAGTCCACCGTGTTTGCGGCCGCCGGGTTGGGCCTGATGGCGTTCGCCTCGACGGCATCGGCCGCCGGCGTCGGCGCCTGCCTGATCACCAAGACTGACACCAATCCCTTCTTCGTCAAGATGAAGGAGGGTGCGACCGCCAAGGCCAAGGAACTCGGCGTCGATCTCAAGACCTATGCCGGCAAGATCGACGGTGACAGCGAGAGCCAGGTGGCGGCGATCGAAAGCTGCATCGCCGACGGCGCCAAGGGTATCCTGATCACCGCATCCGACACCAAGGGCATCGTGCCGACGGTGAAGAAGGCGCGTGACGCCGGCCTGCTGGTGATCGCGCTTGACACCCCGCTCGATCCGATCGACGCGGCCGACGCGACCTTCGCCACGGACAATCTCGAAGCCGGCAAGCTGATCGGCGCCTGGGCCGCCGCGACGCTCGGCGACAAGGCCAAGGACGCCAAGATCGGCTTCCTCGACCTGACCCCGTCGCAGCCGACCGTGGACGTGCTGCGCGACCAGGGCTTCATGATGGGCTACGGCATCGACGTGAAAGACCCCAACAAGATCGGCGATGAGGACGATCCGCGCATCGTCGGCCATGACGTGACCAACGGCAATGAAGAGGGTGGCCGCAAGGCGATGGAGAACCTTCTGCAGAAGGACAACACCATCAACGTCATCCACACCATCAACGAGCCGGCCGCGGTCGGCGCCTACCAGGCGCTCAAGGCAGTAGGCCTCGAGAAGCAGGTGCTGATCGTCTCGGTCGACGGCGGCTGCCCCGGCGTCAAGTCGGTCACCGAAGGCGTCATCGGCGCCACTTCGCAGCAATATCCGCTGCAGATGGCCGCGCTCGGTATCGAGGCGATCGCCGCTTTCGCCAAGGACGGCACCAAGCCGAAGCCGACCGAAGGCAAGAACTTCTTCGACACCGGCGTCAACCTCGTCACCGACAAGCCGGCCAACGGCGTCAAGTCGATCGACACCAAGGAAGGCCTCGACAAGTGCTGGGGCTGATGCTGGGCTGACCGGCACATAAACCTTGCGGCTGGGGCTTGATCCCCGGCCGCATCGGGTGGACGATGCGCTTTCGTTGGCGCTGACAATCCAGGCGACAGACCGGAATGCGTGAACGGGACGGGGAGCCGTGAGAAGCTCCGCGCAGACGGGAGGAGATATGTCTCAGATTCAGGAATTCGAGAAGGTTCTCTCGAGCAGCGACACCAGCGTCGCCGCCTTCGATGAGCACGGCAAGTCATTAGTCAAGCGCGCCCAGCATTTCCTGCACTCCACGCCGGCCGCCGTGCCGCTGATCGTGCTGGTCTTGTCGATCATCATCTTCGGTATCGCCATCGGCGGACGGTTCTTCTCGTCCTACACACTGACGCTGATCCTGCAGCAGATCGCCATCGTCGGCATTCTCGGCGCCGCCCAGACGCTGGTCATCCTGACCGCCGGCATCGATCTGTCGATCGGCGTGATCATGGTGATTTCGGCCGTCATCATGGGCAATTGCGCCATCACCTACGGTATGCCGACCATTCTCGCGGTGGTGGTAGGCCTTGCTGCAGGTGGCGCCTGCGGGCTGCTCAACGGCCTGCTGGTCGCCTACATGAAGCTGCCGCCGTTCATCGTCACGCTCGGCACCTGGAACATCGTCATGGCCACGAATTTCATCTATTCGGCCAACGAGACGATCCGCGACGCCGATGTCGATGCGCAGGCGCCGCTTCTGCACCTGTTCGCGATGAGCTTCAGGGTCGGCTCCGCCGTGCTGACAGCCGGCGTCATTGCCACGGTCGTGCTGGTGGCGGTGCTGTGGTATGTGCTCAACCACACCGCCTGGGGACGCCACGTCTACGCCGTTGGCGACGACCCCGAGGCGGCGAAGCTGTCGGGCATCCAGACCAAGAAGGTGTTGATCGCCGTCTATACGCTCGCCGGCCTGATCGCCGCTTTCGCGGCTTGGGTCTCGATCGGCCGCAACGGTTCGATCTCACCGTCGGCCGCCGTCACCGACTACAATCTGCAGGCCATTACCGCGACCGTGATCGGCGGCATCTCGCTCTTTGGCGGCCGCGGCTCGATCCTCGGCACGCTGTTCGGCGCCATGATCGTCGGCGTCGTCTCGATGGGCCTCAACATGCTGGGCGCCGATCCGCAATGGAAGGTGCTGCTCACCGGCGTGCTGATCATCGGCGCCGTCGCGATCGACCAGTGGATCAGAAAGGTTTCGGTGTAGTCATGACCCAGCAGCCTGTCCTCACCGCGCGCGGTCTCACCAAGCGCTATGGCCGCGTCACAGCGCTCAACAACTGCGACTTCGATCTCTACCCGGGAGAAATCCTGGCGGTGATCGGCGACAACGGCGCCGGCAAGTCGACGCTGATCAAGGCGATCTCCGGCGCGGTGCACCCCGACGAAGGGACCATCGAGCTGGACGGCAAACAGGTTCTGTTCAAGTCACCTATCGAGGCCCGCGAAGCCGGCATCGAGACCGTCTACCAGAACCTGGCCTTGTCGCCGGCGCTGTCGATCGCCGACAACATGTTCCTCGGCCGCGAGATCCGCAAGCCCGGCCCGCTCGGCAGCTGGCTTCGCATGCTCGACCGTCCGGCGATGGAAAAGCGCGCCCGCGACAAGCTCACCGAACTCGGCCTGATGACCATCCAGAACATCAGCCAGGCGGTGGAAACGCTGTCCGGCGGCCAGCGCCAGGGCGTGGCGGTGGCGCGTGCCGCCGCCTTCGGCTCGAAAGTGGTGATCATGGACGAACCGACCGCGGCGCTCGGCGTCAAGGAAAGCCGCCGAGTGCTGGAGCTGATCCTCGACGTCAAGAAGCGCGGCCTGCCGATCGTGCTCATCTCGCACAACATGCCGCATGTCTTCGAGGTGGCCGACCGCATCCACATCCACCGGCTTGGACGACGCCTCTGCGTCGTCGATCCGAAGCAGATTTCCATGTCGGATGCCGTCGCGTTGATGACCGGCGCCAAGAAGCCGCCGGAGGACGCGCTGGCCGCCTGATCCGCCTCGTCGGGTAAATTGCCGCAGATGAATCGGTTGCCTATCGACCTAAATCGATTGAATATATGCTGCAATGCACTGGGGTAGGGTGGGAGGAACCGTGAAAGCCGGTATGATCATGGCAACCGCACGAGAGGCGACATGACAAACGCGATGACGACCGAAGCTCCCATCCTGGAAATCCCCGATCCCAAGACGCTCGCCGACGAAGTCTTGCTGGCCCTCAAATACAGGGTCGGTAAGGGCACCAACGTCGCCACCCAGTACGACTGGCTCACCGCATCGATCAAGGTCGTGCGCGACCGCGTCGTCGATCAGTGGATGCAGGCCACCCAGGAGGCCTACGCCCAGCAGGAGAAGCGCGTCTACTATCTGTCGCTGGAATTCCTCATCGGCCGCCTGATGCGCGATGCCTTCTCCAATCTCGGCCTGATGGACAACATGCGCGAGGCGCTGCGCTCGCTCAGCGTCGACCTCGACCTCATCGCCGGGCTCGAACCCGATGCCGCGCTCGGCAATGGCGGCCTCGGCCGGCTTGCCGCCTGCTTCATGG
>NZ_RZSG01000789.1:0-2709 GCF_003997725.1 Mesorhizobium sp. M4A.F.Ca.ET.050.02.1.1 | reverse complement strand
TCGATGCGCTGGTCGACGCACTGCACGCGCAAGGCATCGCGCCGGTGCCGATCTTCGTTTCGAGTCTCAAGGATCAGGCGTCTCTGGCCTTCGTCGAGAACGCCCTCGCCTCACTGAACCCGGCCGCCATCGTCACCGCCACCGCATTCGCCTCCGGCGCCGAGCCCGGCGCGGAGACGCTGTTCGACCGTGCCGGCGTGCCGGTCTTCCAGGTCATCGTCGCGACCACGCGCCGCCAGGTCTGGGAGAAAAACCAGCGCGGCCTGGCTCCCGCCGACCTTGCCATGCATGTCGTGCTGCCGGAACTCGACGGCCGCATCCTGGCCGGCGCGATTTCGTTCAAGGGCGAGAGCGAAACCGACCCGGCGCTAGCTTTCCGCGCCTTCGCCAACCGGCCGGAGATCGATCGCGTCGCGCAGGTCGCCAAGCGCATCGCGGCGTTCATTCGCTTGCGGCGGACCGAGCGGGCCGAGCGCAAGCTGGCGATCCTGATACCGGATTATCCGAGCGCGCCCGGCCGTACCGGCTATGCCGTCGGCCTCGACGTGCCGTCGAGCGTGCTCGCGATGCTGCACGACCTGAAGGAACAGGGCTATGCGGTTGACGCGATTCCGCAATCGCCGCGCGCGTTGCTGGATGCGCTGGAGGTGGGTGGTGGCGGGCTAGGGCTGACGAACTATCTAGACTTGTCGAAAGAGTTGCCCACTGAGGCAATGACTGCCGTCGAAGCTGCCTGGGGAAAATCAGACGAGACAGGTTCGCGCGAGGCGCCCCCCTCTGTCCTGCCGGACATCTCCCCCACTAAGGGGGAAATTGGCAGTTCTGGCATCGGCTCTCCTCTTGCAACGGCGGCGATTAGCGAAGGTGGCGGTGACGGCATGATCTCCCCCCAAGTGGGGGAGATGTCCGGCAGGGCAGAGGGGGGCGCGACAGAACGCCAACCTTCATCATGCAGACAGCACTTCCCCTTCCGCGCCGCAACCTTCGGTAACCTCACCGTGGCACTCGCCCCCGATCGTGGCCGCTCAGTCGACCGCCGCGCCGACTACCATGACCCCACTTTGCCCCCGCGCCACGACCTGATCGCCTTCGGCCTCTGGCTGCAAAAATCGCTCGGGGTCCACGCCCTCATCCATGTCGGCGCGCACGGCACGCTGGAATGGCTGCCGGGCAAGACCGTCGCGCTCTCCGGCACCTGCTTTCCCGAGATCGTCACCGGCGCGCTGCCCGTCATCTACCCCTTCATCGTCTCCAATCCCGGCGAAGCGGCGCAGGCCAAGCGCCGTATCGCCGCCGTCACGCTCGGCCACCTGCCGCCGCCGCTGACTGGTGCGGGCCTCGATGAGAACCAGCAGCGCCTCGAGCGGCTGGTCGACGAATATGCGCAGGCCGACGGGCTCGACCGTCGCCGCCGCGACCGCCTGGCCAGGCTGATCGTCGAGACCGCGCGAAAAACCGGGCTTGCCTCCGAAGCTGGCGTTGCCAGAACCGACGCGCCGGACGAAGCGCTGCGCCGCATCGACGCCTGGCTCTGTGACCTCAAGGATTTCGCCGTCAAGGACGGACTGCACGTCTACGGCCGCGCGCCCGAGGGCGAGGCTGATCCGCTGCGTAGGCAAAGCGCAGAGGCGGAAAAGACAGCCCTGCTAGCCGCGCTGGACGGCCGCCACACCAAGGCCGGGCCGGCCGGCGCGCCTGCGCGCGGACGCTCCGACGTGCTGCCGACCGGCCGCAACCTGTTCACCGCCGATCCCCGCACTATGCCGACGCCGACCGCCTATGACCTTGGCCACGCAGCGGCGGAAGAAGTCGTGCGCAGCTACATGCAGTCGCATGGCGACTGGCCGCGCACGCTGGTCATCGACCTCTGGGGCTCGGCCTCGCTGCGCACGGGCGGCGAGGAGATCGCTCAAGGCCTGGCGCTGATGGGCTGCCGGCCGCAATGGGATGGCGCCACCGGCCGCGTCACCGGCATTGAGGTGCTGCCACCGGCAGCCCTTGGCCGGCCGCGCGTCGACGTCACCTGGCGCATTTCCGGCCTGTTCCGCGACATGTTCCCGACCCAGATCGCGCTGATCGATGCCGCCGCCAGCGCGGTTTCGAGCCGCGACGAGGACGATGCCGAGAATCCGCTTGCCGCGGCGACGCGCGCCGAGGGCAAGGTCGGCCCGCGCATTTTCGGCACCTCGCCCGGCACCTACGGCGCCGGCGTCGAGGATCTATTATCGCGCGGCGATTGGACCGCGCGCGAGGAAATTGGCCGTGCCTATCTCGACGCCACCTCGCATGCCTATGGCGGCGCTGACGGCGAAGCGATTTCCGCGCCTGGCGCCTTCGAGGGCCGCATCGCCGAGGCCGACCTGCTAGTCCACACCGGCGACGACCCCGGCCGCGACATCCTCGAGGGTTCGGCTGACGTCGCCTTCATCGGCGGGTTCTCGGCCGCCCTCGCCGCGCTCGGCAGGAATGCTGACCTCATCGTGCTCGACACCACTGACCCGCAGAAACCGAAGCCGCGCTCGGTGGGCGAAGCTGTGGCCAGAGTGGTCCGCGCCCGCGCCGTCAATCCGCGTTTCATCGCCGGCCAGATGCGCCATGGTCCGCGCGGCGCCTCGGAGTTCGCCGAGACCGTCGACCGCCTCGTCGGCTTTGCCGAGACCACGCATGCCATATCGGGCGCGCTGATCGAGGCGGTGCACGATGCCTATC
>NZ_RZSG01000788.1:0-2711 GCF_003997725.1 Mesorhizobium sp. M4A.F.Ca.ET.050.02.1.1 | reverse complement strand
ATTTCGTATTTCGCGCCGGCCTTGTCCAACGCGGCGCGGAAGCCTTCCGTGTCGAGTTTCACAATGGTGTAAGCCGGATCGCCCATGACGATGCCGATCTTCGCCGTCTTGTCTTTGGGAAGAATGCCTGCGGCCATCTCGCCGGAGACAAAGCCGGCCTTGTAGTTATCGGTCGCAACCAGCGCGGACAGCCCCGGATAGGGATCGGTAATCTTGCGCGACGCCGAGTCGCCGACCTGAAGGGCAATGGCGACAACCGGAATTTTCGAAGCGTTGAGCTTGTCGACGAAGGATTCCGACACCACGGAATCAAGCGGCAGGAACCCAACGGCGTCGACCTTCTGGGTGATCAGGTCGTCGAGAGCATTGCCCTGCTTTTCGACGCTGCCGCGCGGATCGAGGACGACCGTTTTTACGCCCGCTGCCGCCGCAGCTTCCTTGAAACCTTCGGCGGTGGATACGTTGTACGGATACTCCAGGCTCGCCGGAACATAGCCGAAGGTCAGTTCTTTGGCATGAGAGGGAGCCGCCCACAGCAGCGCCGCCGCCGACGCTGCCAGCAAGCAACGTATTGCGCTTGCCGTATCAAACTTCCTGATGCCAACGTCTTTATTCAGTTTGTGCATGATTTTCCTCCCATGGCCATGCATAGCTCACGCTTCCAGGCGTGCGTCATCGCCCTCGATAAAGGGGAAAGAACTTTTCCGAGATCGATGAACGCGTCGCCCGTGGCGCTGCGCATTTCCGAGAGGCAACAAAGCGCTGAGCAATCCTCCCGAATACAAATCCCGTAACATAGCGGAGCTGTTCAGGACAGGGCGCGTGAGCCGCGCTGCCCTCGCCATATAACTTTTTGTTATTGGTGACTTACTTGGGATTTCACTCGCGCGAACGCAACTATACGGCACCCGCAATCCTATGACGCTTCGGCGTAGCGCTCAGCGATCTCCCCTATGCGGCATCTTCTATCACCTGCTGCTGTCCGGGTTGGCGCATCTCGGTGTCCGGAACCCGGCCGGTGCCCTGCCCGCAGCCGCGGGCCTCGTACTGCTGGTCGCATCTTTCCTGACGCAGAACGCCGCTCGCGAAGTGCCGTCGCCTATGTGCAGGCGGCGTTGTTCTGACCTCACGAAACCAGCAACACCCAATCCGCCGCGATTGGGGTGACTACAGGATCACAATGTCCTTCCGATCGCTAACACATGGGTGGAGACGCCCCGCCGGCAACCAACCCGTTGGGAGTGGATCGCCGGAGGACGACGTCGCCCCTGTCATCCTGTTCCTCGCGAGCAAGGATGCGTAGTTCCTAATGGGTTGCAGCCTCTCCCCGGATGGCGGCATGGATCATCGACAGCGCGCGCAGATCGCATACGCCTACGATGCCATATCTTTCACAGCAGCTTGTCTGGCGTGATCGGTAGCTCACGGATACGCCGTCCCGTGGCGTGGAAGATAGCGTTGGCGATGGCTGGCGCGACGCCGACCAATGCGATCTCGCCGAGCCCCTTCACACCGAGCGGGTTCACGTGCGGGTCGTGCTCCTCCACGAACGTGACGTCCATGGTCGGCGGGGCATCGGCATGCACCGGCACTGCGTATTCGGCGAAATTGGCGTTGGTGACCCGACCGTTGCGCACGTCCACCACAGAGTGTTCCATCAGCGCCATACCGATGCCTCCAATCATACCACCAATGCACTGGCTGCGGCTCGTCTTAGGGTTGACGATGCGCCCCGCTCCATATGCGCCGACGATGCGCCGCACGCGTGTTTCTCCGAGATCGGGATCAACGGCGACCTCCACGAACACAGCGCCGAACGCGTGCATGGAGAACCGCTTCGTCTCCTCACCTGGGGCCGTGTCGGCGCTGACCTCGATCGGCTGCCCAATGCGTTGCATAGCCTCGAGGATATCGCTCACCCCGGCGCGGTTGAGGGCCTCGTCGCGGACTTTGCGGCAGGCAGCCTGCACTGCGCTGCCCACGCTCGCCATTGTCATCGAGCCGCCATGTGGAGGTGTCTTGGGCAACTGGTTATCGCCGAGACGGAACCTCACCCGCTCGATGGGAACACCAAGAGTATCGGCTGCCACCTGGGTCATCGAAGTCCAGGTGCCCGGTCCCATGTCACTTGCGGCGCTCGCCACCTCGGCCGTGCCATCGGGCAACAGACGCGCAAGTGCGGAAGCGGGCGCAAAATTCATTGGATATGTGGCGCTCGCCATTCCCCAGCCGATCAGCAAGCGGCCGTCGCGCATCGAACGCGGCTCGGGGGTGCGCCGGCTCCATCCAAAGCGCTCGGCGCCCACCCGGTAACATTCCCGCGTCGAGCGACTCGAGAAAGGCAGCTTTTTGGACTCATCCTGCTCCGGCTCATTGCGCAGGCGCAGTTCCACCGGATCGATATTCAGGGCGATGGCGACCTCGTCCATGGCGGATTCGAGGGCGAAGCTGCCGCTCGCTTCGCCAGGTCCGCGCATCCAAGTCGGGGTGTGTATATTCAAGCGGGCGAGGCGATGGCGCGTGTAGACGTTCGGACACGAATGCAGGAACCGCGTCGCGCTGAGGAGAGCCTCCGTATACTCTTCGTAAGTTGAAGTCTCCTGATAGGCTTCATGCGCTATGGCTACCAGACGACCATCCTTGTCCGCGCCGAGCGCTACGCGCTGGACTGTGTGTGGGCGGTATCCCACGCCGTAATACATTTCGCGTCG
>NZ_RZSG01000787.1:0-2713 GCF_003997725.1 Mesorhizobium sp. M4A.F.Ca.ET.050.02.1.1 | reverse complement strand
AGACAGCAACACGTTGAATTCACTGGTGCTGAAAGGCGATTCGCCTCCCCGCACCGAGCTCTGTTTCGATTCACTGATGACAAGCGCTCTCGATGAGCCGGATGCCGTCTACGGCTTGCTTGCCGAGTCCGTGACCTTGTCGCAGGACCGCAACGGCTTCCGTTTCGACCTGCGACGGCAAGCGCGCTTTCACGACGGTTCGCCCGTGACCGCCGCGGACATCGCCTTCGCATTGACGCTGTACAAGGATCGGGGCCATCCGAACCTGTCCAAGGCGCTGCGATACATGACGGAAGCGGTCGCGGTCGATCCCGTCAGGCTCGACGTCACCTTCAATGGCGAACAGTCCGCGCAGAACATCCTTTCGGTCGTCGCAATGCCGATCGTGTCCAAGGCCTTTTACACGGCCAACGATTTCGATGCCTCGACGATGACACCGCCGCTGAGCTCCGGACCGTACAAGTTGGGGCGCGTGGTGGCCGGACAGACCGTCGAGTATGATCGCGTCGCCGACTATTGGGGCCGCGATCTTGCCGTGAACCGTGGTCTCAACAATTTCGACCGCATCCGTATCGACTTCTATCTTGATCGCCAGGCGGCGTTCGAGGCCTTCAAGAAAGGCGACACACATTTTCGCGAGGAATTCACCTCGCGGGTATGGGCGACCGGTTACGACTTTCCGGCGTTGAAGGACGGCAAGGTCGTCAAACGCGAGTTTCCCGGCGAGAAATCGCCATCCATGCAGTCCGTGGCGCTAAACCAGCGCCGGCCGCAGTTCCGCGATGCGCGCGTGAGACGGGCAATCGCCAACTGCTTCGATTTCGAATGGATCAGGCGGGCTCTGTTCTTCGGTTCCTACGAACGCTCGCAATCGAATTTCGAGCGGTCGGACTACAAGGCCGAAGGCTTGCCCTCGCCTCAGGAACTGGCCTTGCTGGAGCCGTTTCGGGCCGAGTTGCCGCCGGAGACTTTCGGCGAACCGGTGATGCAGCCCGTCTCCGACGGTTCGGGTCACGACCGCAAGCTGCTGGGCGCGGCCTCGAAACTGCTTGCCGAGGCCGGTTGGAAGCGAGCGGGCAACTTCGTCGTCAACGAGAAGGGCGAGCGACTGCAGGTGGAAATGCTGGCCGAGGATGACGGCATCGTTCGCATTTTCACGCCATGGGCCGAGAACATGAAGGCCATAGGGATCGACGTTTCGATCCGGCAGGTCGATTCGACGCAGTATGAACGGCGGCAAAGCGATTTCGACTTCGATTTCAACATGCTCGCATGGTCGATCGGGGCGACGCCGACTGCCGACGGCCTCGAGATACTCTACGACTCGCGCATGGCGAAAACGCCGGGACAGCGCAACTATCCCGGCACCGAAAGCCGGGCCATCGACGCGCTGATCGTGGCGGCCGGCAAAGCCAACAGTCGATCGGAACTGGTTACGGCGCTCAGAGCGCTCGACCGGGTCTTGCGCGCGCGGCTAGACTGGATTCCAACATATTATCTCGCGAATCACCGCGTCGCCTATTGGGACATGTTCGGCTTTCTCGAGCAGAAACCCGATTTCGGCTTTCCGGTCGAGACGCTGTGGTGGATCGACAAGGGCAAGGCGGCAAAGATTGGCAAAGCCTGACATCTCCGTTCGCACAGGACGGGCGGCCTGATGGGCGCTTACATACTGCGCCGCATCCTTCTGATGATCCCGACCCTGTTCGGCATCATGGCGATCTCTTTCGCCGTTATCCAGTTTGCGCCCGGTGGGCCGGTGGAGCAGGTGATCGCCAGGCTCACCAACCAGGGCGGCACCGATCGCCTTGGCGGCGGTGGCGGCGATGCCGGTGGCGGCGGCAACTTCGATGTGGTCGGCGACGTCAGCTCGAAATACCGCGGCGCCCAGGGGCTCGATCCCGAATTCATCAAGAAATTGGAACAGCAGTTCGGCTTCGACAAGCCGCCGCTCGAACGCTTCGGCATGATGCTGTGGAACTATGCCCGCTTCGACTTCGGCGACAGCTATTTCCGCGACATCTCGGTGCTCAACCTCATCCTGGAAAAGATGCCGGTGTCGATCTCCATCGGCCTGTGGATCACGCTTTTGTCCTACCTGATCTCGATCCCGCTCGGCATCCGCAAGGCGGTCCAGGACGGCTCCACCTTCGACGTCTGGACCAGCGGCGTGGTGATCGTCGGGTATGCCATCCCCGGCTTCCTGTTCGGCATCCTGTTGATGGTGCTGTTTGCCGGCGGCTCGTTCTGGGACTGGTTCCCGCTGCGCGGCATCGTTTCGGACAATTGGGACCAGTTGTCCTGGCCGGACAAGATCGTCGACTATTTCTGGCACATGACCCTGCCGCTGACGGCGCTCGTGCTGTCGGCTTTCGCCACCACGACGCTGCTCACCAAGAACTCGTTCCTGGAAGAGATCCGCAAGCAGTATGTGGTGACGGCGCGCGCCAAGGGCCTGTCGGAGCGCAAGGTGCTCTACGGCCACGTCTTCCGCAACGCCATGCTGATTGTCATCGCCGGCTTTCCAGGCGCCTTCATCTCGGCCTTCTTCACCGGGTCGCTGTTGATCGAGAACATCTTCTCGCTCGACGGCCTCGGGCTGCTCGGCTTCAAGTCCGTCGTCGACCGCGACTATCCGGTGGTGTTCGCCAACCTCTACATTTTCTCGCTGCTCGGCCTGTTCATCAATCTTCTGTCCGACCTGATCTACACC
>NZ_RZSG01000786.1:0-2727 GCF_003997725.1 Mesorhizobium sp. M4A.F.Ca.ET.050.02.1.1 | reverse complement strand
GAGCCGCCATGCCCGCGGCATTCCAGTGTGAGGCGCCGGAAGCCGGCGGGGAAGGTCTGGGCGACCTGCGCCTCGCCGCCGCCCAGCCCGTGCTGGAAGACGACCGCCAGACCTTCGCCGGCGTCGGTGAACCGCAGCGTGGCGCCGTCGCGAGAGAGCGTCGCCATCACACCAGCCCCTTCAGGAAACGAGCGACACCGGGCGCTTCCTCGGCGGAAAGCCCATGCGTCACCAGCGGCCCATCGAAGCCGGCGTGCTTCAGCCGGGTGATGAAGTCAGGAAAGTCGACCACGCCTTGCCCGGCCGTGGCGAAGCGGCCGTCGGCGAAGCGGTCCTTGGCATGCGCCATGGCGACATGGCCGGCCGTGCGTTCGACCGCGTCGGCGACGATGGCACGCGCCTGCACGGCATCCGCCTGCTCGAAGAGGTTCGCCGGATCGAGCACGACGCGCAGCCGCTTCGAACCCATTTCGGCGATCAGGCGCGTCGCGTCGGCGGCGGAGGCAACGATGTTGGCCTGCTCGGGCTCGATGCCGAGGTCGACGCCATGGCGCTCAGCAATCGCAAGCGCCTTCTCCATCTCGCGCGCCATGTCGGCCCAGGCCGAGGGGTCGGCATTGCCGGGATGATGCGCCCACTGGTCGTCGGGGTTGCGCGTTCCGGTGCAGAGCGTCACCAGCGGCGTGGAAAGCCCGGCGGCCGCCTCGATCACCAGCGCCAGCCGGCGCAGGCCGTCGTCGCGCACCGCCCTGTCCGGATGCGCCATGTTGTAGGTGCCTGACAATGCGACAAGAGCCACGCCAGAAGCTTCGGCGGCAGCCTCGATGGTCCGGATTGCCTCGTCGGGAACCGCATCCGGCATCGATGGCAGGCCGGCGCAGGCGAGGTTGAACTGGGTGACCGCGAAGCCCGCATCGCGCACGGCGGCAAGCACGCCGGCCGGCTCGCTACCCGGGAAGGTCTTGGCGAACACCCCGACCTGCATCAGACCGCTCCCGTCACGCTGGCGATCTCGACGCGCTCGCCGCTCTCGACCGAGCGGGCGATCGCCACCATGGCGCGGATCGAAGCGAGCCCGTCCTCGACATTGGCGCCGCGCATCGGCTTGCCGTCGAGCACGGTATCGGCGAGGCCTTCGATCTGGCGCCGGAAGAAGTGGCCGTCGGCGCCGAGCGGCTTGCGCGAGGTCGCGTCCTTCTCGTGGAAGATGTCGACCTCACTCGCCCGGAAATACCAGGGATTGAAGGTCTTCGCGATTACGGAGCCGTTCTCGCCATAGAGCTGGAAACCTTCGTGCCAGTCCATGCGCAAGGCGACGGTGAGATCGAGATGGCCGAGCGCGCCATTGGCGAACTCGGTTTCGACGAACCAGCAATATGCGCCGAAACGCTTGTTGAGGCGCGCCCGCACGGCGGTGATCTCGCCGGCGAGGAAGCGCGCCGTGTCGACGAGATGCGAGCCGTGCGCCAGCATGAAATATTGCCTGAGATCGGCTTTCGGGTTGCCGGCCGGCTTCCGCGCCAGCTTGCTGGTCACCGGCAGCGGCTGCACCGCGTCGGTGTTGGTGTAGCGATGCGTGGAATCGCAATACCAGGCCTTCAGCGCCAGGATCTCGCCCATCTCGTCGCGGACGAAATCGCGCGCCGCTTCCAGCGCCGGATCGAAGCGCTTCATGTGCCCGACCTGCAGCACCTTGCCCGAGCGCTTGACCGCTTCGGCCAGCTTTTCGCCTTCCTCGACCGAGACGCCGATCGGCTTTTCGCACAGCACATGCTTGCCGGCCTCCAGCGCCTTGATAGACATCGGTACGTGATAGGCATCCGACGTGGCGACGATCACTGCTTCCAACTGCGGGTCTGCGAGCATCTCGTCATAGTCGCCATACATTCTTTCGGGCTCGTAGGTCGCGCCCATGCGCGCGAGCAGATCGGGCGCGGCGTCGCAGATCGCATAGAGGTCAGCACTGCTTGCCTTCGCGCAGGATTCCAGATGCGCGAACTGCGCGATCGGCCCGCAGCCGAGCACACCGACACGAAGGCGACGGTCTTTCTTGCGGATCATCGTCTCAGGCTCCGTATCCGCGCATGGTCTGGCGGTTGGTCTTGACCGCGCCGGCTGGATCGGCGGCGGCGGTCTCGGATTCCTCCTCCAGCACCAGCCAGCCGTTGAAGTTGGGCGCCGCGCTCGCGATCTCGATCACCTTCGCCGTGTCGCAGACGCCCTTGCCGAGCATCGCCCAGGTGCCGCCGGCATCGACATCCTTCAGGTGCACGTAGCGGATGCGGTCGCTATAGGTGGTGAGCGTGTCGGCCATGTCCTTGTGGCCGCGCAATATGTGCCCGGTGTCCGGCACCCAGCCGACCAGCGAGGCGTCGAGCAGGGAAAAGATCCGGTCGTAGTCTGCGCGGTCGAAGAGCAGCGTGTTGTGGTGCGAGCTTGGATGCACCGCGACCTGGACGCCGGCTTTGCGGCCGATCTCGCCGGCCTTGTTATAGACTTCCGCCGCAATGGCGAACTTGTCGTCGCGAGGCCCGTCGGAGACGACGGTCGCAGAGCCCATCGAGACAAGCGCGCCCGGAAAGGCCGCGGCAAAGTCGATCCATCGCCTGGCGGTTTCGAGGTCGGCGCCGATCTGGTCCTTCAGCGTGAAGCCGCTCTTCGAACCGAAGGCGAAGGAGACCAGCGTCAGGCCGGAGGCCTTCAGCGCGGCGGCGAATTCCGCCGGCT
>NZ_RZSG01000785.1:0-2733 GCF_003997725.1 Mesorhizobium sp. M4A.F.Ca.ET.050.02.1.1 | reverse complement strand
CGCATACCGTCAATGCCGGCCGCGTCTATTTCGCCGCCGGCTCGTTCGAGCCGATCGATTTCCGCGACGGCCTCGTCGATGTCGACTTCAACATGATCCGCGAGGTGCGCGAAGAGACAGCGATCGACCTGTCGGGCGCCGAACGCGGCCGGCGCTATCATGCGCTGTCGACGCCGAGCGGCACGGTGATCTTCCGCCGCTATCAGGTGACCGAGCCTGCCGACGAGATCGCGCGGCGCATCCGCGCCTTCATTGTCACGGAGGCGGAACCGGAGATCGAAGGTCCCGTCGTCATCCGTGATGCCACCGACCTGCCGGACGGGCTGATGGGACATATGAAGCCGCTGATCGAATGGCATTTCGCGGGCGGCGACGAAGTCCCCTGAGTCCTTATGGGAAGATCGGCGGCAGCGCCTCGTCCGACATGCTTTTCCGGCAGCCGCCGTCGTCCTTGTAATAATAGCTGTAGCCGTTGATGGCCGGCGCGCCGCCGAGATGCGCGTAGAGAATTCGTGAGCCCTCGGGGAAGAAGCCCTTCCTGGTCAGGTCGATCAGGCCCTGCATCGACTTTCCCTCGTAGACCGGATCGGTGATCATGGCCTCGGTGCGGGCCGCCAGGCGGATCGCGTCGTTCGTGGCCTCCGACGGAACGCCATAGGCGGGATAAGCATAGTCGGGGTTGATGACGATTTCGTCGTCGCGGACGGCGCGGCCGAGCCCGACGAGGGCGGCGGTGTCGTCGACGATGCGGCGGACCTGGGCGCGGGTCTGGTCGAGCGTGCCGGAGGCGTCGATGCCGATCACCCGGTCGGCACGGTTCTGCGCGGCGAAGCCGACGATCATGCCGGCCTGCGTCGAGCCAGTCACGACGCAGACGATCATGTAGTCGAAGGCAAAGCCGAGCTCAGCTTCCTGCCGAGCCACTTCTTCGGCGAAGCCGACATAGCCCAGCCCGCCGAACTTGTGCACCGAGGCGCCTGCCGGGATCGGATAGGGCTTGCCGCCGGCGTCCTTCACCGACTGGATAGCGTCCTCCCAGCTCTTGCGGATGCCGATGTCGAAACCGTCGTCGACCAGCCGGCTGTCGGCGCCCATCAGGCGTGTCATCAGGATGTTGCCGACCCGGTCATAGACCGCGTCATAGTGGGGCACCCATTTCTCCTGGATCACCACGCATTTCATGCCGATCTTGGCGGCCGTCGCGGCGACCATCCGCGTATGGTTCGACTGGACGCCGCCGATCGACACCAGCGTATCGGCGCCGGAGCGAAGAGCATCCGGCACGATGTATTCGAGCTTGCGCAATTTGTTTCCGCCCATGGCCAGCCCGGAATTGCAATCGTCGCGCTTTGCGTAGACGTGGACTTTGCCGCCCAACGCAGCGCTCAGCCGGGGCAGATGCTCGATGGGCGTCGGACCGAAGGTCAGCGGATAGCGTTCAAACTTCGCCAGAAGTGACATCGATCTGTCTCCGCTCTTTGTCGTTTTCGATGCTTTGATAATAGGCGCAGTCGGGCGAAAGGTGTTCTCGAACTTGCCGGCAGAATTTTCATATCTCCCAGATATTTGCGATATGATTGACCTGTTCGTTCATATAGGCTGGCAAAAATGGAAGAATCTTCCACCGAGTTGGACCGCATCGACGTCAGGATCCTGCGCACCCTTCAGGCCGAAGGACGGCTGACCAATGCGGAGCTGGCGGCGCGCGTGAATGTCAGCGCCGCCACCTGCCACAGGCGCACGCAACGCCTGTTCGAAGAAGGTTACATCACCGGGGTCAGGGCGGAGATTACGCCCGCTACGGTAGGGCTTGGCGCGCTGGTGATGGTCGGCGTCGTGCTCGACCGTTCGACACCTGAAAGCTTCGCCGCTTTCGAGGAAGCCGTGCTGAGACTCAAGGAGGTTCTCGACTGTAATCTCGTGGCCGGCGACTTCGACTACCTGCTGAAGATAAGGGTTCGCGACATGGCGGATTTCAACAAGCTCCACGGGCAGAAGCTGATCGCGCTACCGGGCGTACGGCAAACCAGGACTTTCTTTGTCATGAAGGAGGTCAAGGAGAATGCGCGGCTTCCGTTTTGACAGGCCGCGGAGCAAGGGCGCGCAAGCTCAGCGCTGCGCCTTGTCCTGCAAAGCCTTGCGATCGTTGCGGGCGGCGATGAAGAACAGGATGACGCCGAGGCCAAGCAGCGCGCCCATCGCCATTCCCATCGTCTGGCCGACGACCTCCTGAAAATTCGTGGCGACGCGATCGGGATTCTGGATACCGTAGCCGGCGAGATACCACCACAGCCCGGCCAGGGCGGCCTCGAAGATCGCCAACACCAGGATCAGCCGCGCCTTCTTGCTCATTCGAATCTCCCCCCATGTGCCGAGGCCATGCAGTAGCATTGCCGGATGCGTGGCGACAGGGGTGGCGAGGGCATATTCCGGTAACGACCGCGCCGCCTCACTCGTGCCGCAGCGCGTCGATCGGGTCGAGCCTGGCGCCGCGCAGCGCTGGGAAGAAGCCGAACACCATGCCGATCAGCGCCGAAAAGCCGACCGCGAGCAGGATGACCGCCGGGCTCGGCGCGAAGGGGATGATCAGCGCCACCGAGGCGATGGCGGCGAGCGCCAGGCCGATCAGGATGCCGATGATCCCGCCGAGGAGCGACAGCACCGTCGCCTCGACCAGGAACTGGATGAGGATGTGCTTCTCATGCGCGCCGATCGCCAGCCTGATGCCGATCT
>NZ_RZSG01000784.1:0-2733 GCF_003997725.1 Mesorhizobium sp. M4A.F.Ca.ET.050.02.1.1 | reverse complement strand
ATCCGGCCCTGCCTACACCGGGCGGGTGATGAAGATCTTCGAGAGGCGCAGCGATGCCGTGCTCGGCGTCTTTCGCGTTCTGAAGGACGGCACGTTCCGCATCGAACCGGTGGAGCGGCGCCAGCCCGAACTGATCGTCGACAAGGAATTCCAGAACGGCGCCAGGAACGGCGACCTGGTGGAGGTCGAGCCCGCGCGCGCCTCCCGCTACGGGCTGCCGAGGGCCAAGGTGCTCAACGTTCTGGGCTCGCTGACCAGCGAGAAGGCGGTCTCGATGATCGCCATCCACGCGCATGACATCCCGCACATCTTCCCGGCCGACGTCTTCGCCGAAGCCGAGGCGGTGAAGCCCGCGACGCTTGCCGGCCGCGAGGACTGGCGCGACCTGCCGCTGATCACCATCGATCCGGCCGACGCCAAGGACCATGACGACGCGGTGTTCGCGACGCCTGACCCGGACGAGAAGAACCCCGGCGGCGTGCTGGTCACGGTGGCGATCGCCGATGTCGCGGCCTACGTCCGCTACGGCAGCGCGCTCGATCGCCAGGCTCTGAAGCGCGGCAATTCGGTCTATTTCCCGGATCGCGTCGTGCCGATGCTGCCGGAGCGCATCTCCAACGACCTCTGTTCGCTGCGCGAAGGCCAGGACCGGCCGGGGCTCGCCGTGCGCATGACCTTCTCCGCCGACGGTCGCAAGCTTCGCCACTCCTTCCACCGGATCATGATGAAGTCGGCGGCCAAGCTCGCCTATACGCAGGCGCAGGCGGCCATAGACGGCATGCCGGACGACAAGACCGGGCCGATTCTCGCGACGGTGCTGAAGCCGCTATGGGATGCCTATGCGGTGCTGAAGCGCGGCCGTGACGGCCGCCAGCCGCTCGAGCTCGACCTGCCCGAGCGCAAGATCCTGCTCAAAGAGGACGGCACGGTCGACCGCGTCGTCGTGCCGGATCGACTCGATGCCCACAAGCTGATCGAGGAGTTCATGATCCAGGCCAATGTCGCGGCCGCCGAAACGCTGGAGGCGAAGAAGGAGTCTCTGGTCTACCGCATCCACGACGCGCCTTCACTCGCCAAGCAGGAATCGCTGCGCGAATTTCTGCAGACGCTCGGCCTGTCGCTGGCGCGCGGCGCGCAGATGCGGCCGAACCAGTTCAACGGCATCCTCGAGCGCGTGCGCGGCGCCGACAATGAGGCGCTGGTCAACGAAGTGGTGCTGCGTTCACAGAGCCAGGCCGAGTATTCGCCGAAGAACATCGGCCATTTCGGCCTCAATTTGAAACGCTACGCGCATTTCACCTCGCCGATCCGCCGCTATGCCGACCTTATCGTGCATCGCGGGTTGATCGCCGCGCTGAACCTCGGCCCGGGCGGTCTCACCCAGCAGGAAGCCGAGCGTCTGGAGGAGGTCTCGGCGCTGATCTCCGCCACCGAGCGCCGCGCCATGGCGGCGGAGCGCGACACGGTCGACCGGCTGGTCGCCGCCTATCTCGCCGAGCGCATCGACGAGCGTTTCGACGCGCGCATCTCCGGCGTCACCAAAGCGGGACTATTTGTCCAATTGCCGCAGTTCGGCGCGGATGGTTTCATCCCGGTGTCAAGTCTGGACGGCGATTACTATATATACGACGAAACTGCCCGATCGCTTTTCGGAGAACGCACCGGCAAGGGCTATCAGCTTGCCGACCGCGTCGAGGTTCGCCTGATCGAGGTGGCGCCTATGGCCGGCGCGATGCGTTTCGAAATGCTGACCGACCCGAAGCCGCTGCCCGGCTCCAAGCGGTCGTTCCACAAAGCCAAGGGCCGCGCCCGCGCGTCGCAATCGCGCTCGGGCCCGCGCGGCAGGAGACGGTGATGGCAAGGCAATTGCAGATGGAAGACCAGGTTTTCGGCGGCGAGCACCATTCGGGCCGGACCGCCCGCCCGCTGTGGACGGCGATGAAGCGGGGCCTGCTCGGCCGCTGCCCGCATTGCGGCGAGGGCAAGCTGTTCCGCGCCTATGTCAAGACCGTCGACAGATGTGATCATTGCGGCGAAGAACTTTACCATCACCGCGCCGACGACCTGCCTGCCTATCTGGTGGTTGTCATCGTCGGCCATATCGTGCTTGGCGCCTTCATGGGCGTCGAGGCGACCTCCACGCTCTCCACCTGGCAGCACATCCTCATCTGGGTGCCGCTGACCATCCTTCTGGCGGTCGTGCTGCTACAGCCGGTCAAGGGCGCCGTCATCGGCCTGCAATGGGCCCTCTATATGCACGGCTTCGGCGGCGAAGAAGACGTCATCGAGCACCATCCCGAGGCTTGAAGCCGCGGCTGGCGCAATCGGCGACGGCTGAACGCCACTTTCGCATGCGGGAAGTTTCCGCTAAAGCGCCTCGCATATGAACGGGATCACGCGACGCGCTTCAGATCTTTGCTTTCATGCATGTCATCATCCCCAAGACAGACACGGCGTTTGGGCGACATGCATCAGCTCGGGGACGGAATGACCAAAGCGAATGTCGACAAGCTTGAGCCGAGCGTTGCCGCGCCTGCCGCAAAGCCGTTGCGTCCGCGCGATGCCGCGACATTGATCCTGCTCGACCGCAAGGGCGACGAGGTCCTGGTGCTGATGGGCCGCCGCCATGCCGGCCACGCCTTTATGCCCGGCAAGTTCGTCTTTCCGGGCGGCCGCACCGATCCGGCCGACAGCCGCATTGCTGTCGCCGCAGCCCTCCACCCCCCGGAAGAA
>NZ_RZSG01000783.1:0-2733 GCF_003997725.1 Mesorhizobium sp. M4A.F.Ca.ET.050.02.1.1 | reverse complement strand
GCCAAAGGCGGGTCGTTCGCGCCGGTGCGCGAACGCAGGGACCGCGTTGCCGAAACGGACCTTGCAGCCTTCGACCGTCAGGCGGCCGAGCTTGCCAGGAAAGCGCGTGGGCTGGAGGCTCCGCTTGCCTGCGCCGAAGCCGTGCGCAATGCGATCACGCTGCCGTTCGATGAGGCGCTGGCGGCGGAGCGCGCGCTGTTCGTGAAGCTCGTTGCCGGCGACCAGTCGCGCGCGCAGCGGCATCTGTTCTTCGCCGAACGGGAAGCGGCCAAGATACAAGGCAAGGACGTCACCCGCCGCAAGATCGCCCGCGTCGGCATCATCGGCGCCGGCACGATGGGCGGCGGCATCGCGATGGCCTTTGCCAATGGCGGCTTTCCGGTGACCTTGCTCGAAACCGGCGAGGAGGCGCTGCAACGGGGCCTCGCAATGATCGAGAAGAACTACGCGGTCTCGGTCGGCCGTGGCTCGCTGACGGAAGAGGCCAGGCAGCAACGGCTTGGCCTGTTCAAAGGCAGCACCGACTATGCCGACCTTGCCGATTGCGACCTGGTAATAGAGGCGGTGTTCGAGGACATGGCGGTCAAGAAGGTGGTGTTCGGCAAACTCGACGCGGTGGCCAGGCCGGGCGCGATCCTTGCCACCAACACCTCCTATCTCGATGTCGACGAGATCGCCGCCTCGACGTCGCGGCCGCAGGATGTGCTCGGCATGCATTTCTTCTCGCCGGCCAATGTCATGAAGCTCTTGGAAATCGTGCGCGCCGATAGGACCGCGCCCGACGCGCTGGCGACGGTTGCGGAGCTAGCGCGGCGCATCGGCAAGGTGCCGGTCGTCGTCGGCGTCTGCCACGGCTTCGTCGGCAATCGCATGCTGTCCGCACGCGGCGCGGAAAACGAGTTCCTGCTGCTCGAAGGGGCGACGCCCGGCCAGGTCGACAAGGCGTTCACCGATTTCGGCTGGCCGATGGGGCCGTTCCAGATGGGCGATCTCGCCGGCCTCGACATCGGCTGGCGCAACCGCAAGGCGCGCGGCCAGACGGCGGTGATTGCCGACACGCTCTGCGAGCAGGGCCGTTTCGGCCAGAAGACCGGCAGGGGCTGGTATCGCTATGAAAGCGGCTCGCGCGAGCCCGTCCCTGATCCCGAGGTCGAGGAATTGATCCGCGCCAAGGCAGCCGAGCCTGGCATCGCCCGGCGCGAAATCGGCGCCGACGAGATCATCGAGCGCACGCTCTATCCGCTGGTCAACGAAGGCGCGAGGATCCTCGAGGAAGGCATTGCGGTGCGGGCGTCGGACATCGATGTCGTCTGGGCGAACGGTTACGGCTTTCCCATCGGCAAGGGTGGGCCGATGTTCTGGGCCGGCCTCGAAGGGGCTGCGAAGATCGTCGAGCGGCTGGAGCATTGGCATAGGCGGACCGGCCGGGCGATCTTCGAGCCGGCGCCGGTGCTGAGAAGGTTCGCGGAGACGGGGTCGTGGCAAGTCCCGTAAACGGCTCAACGTCGCGTTCCTTCGCATCCAAGCACATCAAATTTGACCATGTGGACAAAACTCAGACACCGTTCCATAGTCCAGCGTCTGACATTCCTGAGAACGGCCGGCTCGACACGGCTGTCAACCAGAGGGGCACTTCCATGAAAGACGATCCTAGCAAAATTGAACGCGCCGGCTTGTCTCGGCGCACCGTGCTGGAACTCGGCGCGCTTGGGCTGGCAGCGGCGGTGCTGCCGAATGCCGCCTTAGCCAAGGACAAGAAGCTGAAGGTGGCGGCGATCTTCGCCACGCCGATCGAGGAGCCGTGGGACAACCAGATCCACGTCGCCCTGCAGAAGGCCGAGAAGGAGCTCGGCATCGAATACAAATGGTCGGAAAAGGTGCAGACCGCCGACTTCAGCCGCGTGATGCGCGAATATGCGCAGGGCGGCTACCAGCTGGTGCTGGGAGATGCCTTCGCCGCCGAGCGCGAGTCGCGCCGCACGGCAAAACAGTTCCCGAAGACCGCATGGCTGTTCGGCTCCGGCGCCGGGCCGGCCGAGCCCAATTTCGGCGTCTTCGACAATTGGATCCACGAGCCGGCGTACCTTTCCGGCCTGATTGCTGGCAAGATGTCGAAGTCCGGCACCGTCGGCGCGGTGGCGGCGATGGGCATTCCGGAAGTGAACCGGCTGGTCAACGCCTTCTTCGCCGGCGCCAAGGAGGTCAACCCGAACATCAAGAAGAAGGTCGCCTTCATCGGCTCCTTCTTCGATCCGCCGAAGGCCAAGGAAGCCGCCGTGGCGCAGATCGACGCTGGCGTCGACGTGATCTATGCCGAGCGCTTCGGCGTCATCGAGGCGGCGGTGGAGAAGAAGATCCTCGCCATCTCCAACATGTCCGACCAGTCGAGCCTCGGCCCGGATACGGTGATCACCGGGCCGGTGTGGGACATGTACCCGACGGTCGAGCAGGCGATCAAGCTGGTCAAGGCGGGTGTCTTCACCGCGCAGGACTATGGCGATTTCTCGCGCATGGCCAAGGGCGGTTCGTTCCTGGCGCCGTATCACAAGTTCGACAAGACGCTGCCGGCCGAGGTCAAGGACCTGGTCGAGAAGAAGAAGGCCGAGATCCTCGAAGGCAACTTCCGCGTCGACGTCGACGAGAACACGCCGGTCTCGGATTGAGGCCGGCTTATCCCCCCCCTCGAGGGGAGGGTGGCCCGCAGGGCCGGGAGGGGTCGCCCGCGACGCGCTC
>NZ_RZSG01000782.1:0-2747 GCF_003997725.1 Mesorhizobium sp. M4A.F.Ca.ET.050.02.1.1 | reverse complement strand
TCGCCGACGACATCGAAACCTATGAGGCGGTCGGCAAGCTGCTCCTCGGCCGCGACCCGCACCAGCATGGGCTCAACCGGCCGCTGTCGATCGGCTGGCTGGACGCCTTAGTGTCGGGCACGGCCGAGGCCACCGAATATACCAGAATGAAGGCGCTCGCCGCTTCCGTCATCGGCGAGCCGGCGCAGGTGGAGTACAGTTTCGCCTCCTTCCCCGACGAGCTCTATTGGTGCTTTCGCCG
This sequence comes from Mesorhizobium sp. M4A.F.Ca.ET.050.02.1.1, assembly GCF_003997725.1. Lineage (NCBI taxonomy): Bacteria > Pseudomonadati > Pseudomonadota > Alphaproteobacteria > Hyphomicrobiales > Phyllobacteriaceae > Mesorhizobium > Mesorhizobium sp. M4A.F.Ca.ET.050.02.1.1. The sequence goes on along the minus strand of NZ_RZSG01000782.1, from coordinate 2,506 downwards.
CCTGCAGGCCTTCGAGGCATGGCAGGAGCATGGCGACTGGATCAGCAGCGGCGAGCGCGGTCTCGGGCCGGGCGTCGACGAGCGTTTCGCTTTTGGCCGAGCCGTCGATGCCAGGACGGTCGCAACCGAAGAGGCGCGCCGGCTGGCCTTCCGCGCCGAGCTCGCCGCCCTGCTCGGCAGCCATGGCTTTCTCGTCCTGCCGACGGTTCCGGGCGCGGCGCCGCTCGTCAAGAGCGCGCCGGAACAGCTGCAGACCTACCGCGAAAGGGCACTGCATCTATTGTGCCTCTCCGGCCTCTCCGGTTTCCCGCAGATCACGCTGCCGCTCGGATCGGTCGACGGCGCCCCGTTCGGGCTGTCACTGCTCGGCCCTTCCGGAAGCGACGTCGCCCTGATACGGCTCGGCCGCAAACTCCTCGACGCCGCACGAAGGGCCTGAGCCATGGACACGCTGACCCGCATGCGCGCCTTCATCGACGTCGTCGAGGCCGAAGGCTTTTCGGCCGCCGCGCGCAAGATCGGTCGCTCCAAGGCGTTGCTGTCGAAATATGTGCGCGAGCTGGAGGACGAGCTAGGCGCCTTGCTCCTGAACCGCACCACCAGGCAGTTCTCGATGACCGAGGCCGGCCATACCTACTACAGGCGCGCCTCCGAGATCGTGCGCGAGGTCGACAGTCTGGCCGATGCGGTGCGCGAATCCTCCGGCGATGTGCGCGGCCGCATCAAGCTTTCGGCGGCGCGCACCTTCGCCGACGCGCCGATCGGCCAGTCGCTGATCGACTTCGCCAAGGAGCATCCCGACATCGTGCTCGACATCCATCTCGATGACCGTTTCGTCGACCTGGTCGAGGAGGGCTTCGACCTCGCCGTGCGCATCTCCAGGCTGGAGAACTCCTCGCTGATCGCAAGGCGCCTTGCGCCCTTTTCTGTCAGGCTGTGCGCATCGCCGGACCTGATCGCCAAGCACGGCATGCCGATGCGTCCGCAGGACCTCGCCCGCATCCCCTGCATCATCGACACCAATGGCCGCTGGCTGACCAACTGGCCGTTCAAAGGCGACGCCGGCGACACGATGAGCGTGTCGGTCTCCGGCCCGATCGAGGTCAACAGCCCGATGACCGCGAGGGCCGCGGCCGTTGCCGGCCTTGGCTTCACCATGCTGCCCGATTTCATCGCTATCCCCGAGATCGAGAGCGGCCGGCTGGTGACGGCATTGGACGACCGCCTGCTCTCCGGCAGCGGCATCTTCGCCGTCTATCCGCACCGGCGCTATCTGCCGGCAAAGGTGCGCGTCTTTGTCGATTTCCTGGTGCAGTGGTTCAAGACACGCGAAAGCGCCTGACACGGTCCCAATTTCGCCCCCTTTCTGGTAACTCTCGACAGTCGTCCCAATCCCATGGAATCGCCATCCGCAATGCACCTGAAACGGCAAGCAATCATGCTGGCTTCGGCCATGGCGGCGACCTTCGCGGCGGTCGAACCGGCCGAAGTGCATCCGCACGTCTTCGCCGAGGCTCGCCTCGACGTCATCCTCAGCGAGGATCACCAAAGTGTGAAGGCGTTGCGCCATCTCTGGCGTTTTGACGACCTGTTTTCGAGTACGGTGATGATGGAGTTCGACAAGAACTCCGACCTGAAGCTTGACGACAAGGAGCTGAAGGAAGTGGCCGACACCGTCCATTCTTCGTTGGCGGAGTTCAACTATTTCCAGCTCGTCACCCAGGACGGCAAGGACGTGGCGATGACCCCTCCTCCACATCTCATGGCCAATTTCGACAACGACCAGCTGATCATCCTGTTCGAATCCGAGCCCAAGGTTCCGATCAGGCTCGCCGGCAAGATCGACATCGGCGTCTATGACCCCACCTTCTATACCGCGATCGACTTCACCGACGATGCGAACCTCACCGTGGAGGGCCTGCCCTCGACCTGCACCAAGAAGGTCATCCGCCCCGATCCGGACGAGGCGATCGCCGAGAACCAGAAGTCCCTGACGGAAGCGTTCTTCAACGATCCGACAGGCACCGACATGAGCAAGATCTTCGCCACCAAGCTCGAACTGAACTGCTCGCCAGAAGGATAGATCCGGTGATGAAACCGTCGCTGCGTTTGGCGCTCGGCCTAGCGGCCGCCACCCTGGTGATCACCCATCTGCCGGATGTCGCCCACGCCCAGAGCTCGCTCGGCATCGGCACCAATGACGGCACGGCGCCCTCCACCTCCGGGCTCTTCGCCCACATCCTGATGTGGATCAATCTCAGGCAGCAGGAATTCTACCATTCGCTCGCCGTCGCCATGAAAGCGATGCGCGAGGACGGCAGCAAGCTGTGGCTGCTGATCGGCCTCTCCTTCGCCTATGGCATCTTCCATGCCGCCGGCCCCGGCCACGGCAAGGCGGTGATCTCGTCCTATATGGTGGCCAATGAAGTGGCGTTGAAGCGCGGCATCATGCTGTCCTTCGTCTCGGCGCTGCTGCAGGGCCTGACGGCGGTCGTGGTCATGATGC
>NZ_RZSG01000781.1:0-2753 GCF_003997725.1 Mesorhizobium sp. M4A.F.Ca.ET.050.02.1.1 | reverse complement strand
CACGCTGACGGCCGACGTCTTCGTGCTGGACCTGAAGACCCGCGCCTTCATCGGGTCGGATCCGCTGGCGCCAATCGGCGGCCTGACGGATGTGCGGGCACGCGGCAGCGTGCTCGTCCAGGCACTCGACGAGACCGAGATGGACCTGATCGTTGGCGGCGTGGCGATTGGCGGCAGCGCCGGTGTCGGCGTCGCGGCCGGCGTTGCGGTTGTCGACAAGGTGACGGATGCCTTCATCGGCGCGGGTGCACGCGTCACCGGCGAGGGCCACGGCACGGTCGCGGCGAGAACCGGCCGCTACGACGTCTCCTACGCGGGCAGCCAGGCGATGTCGAGCTTCGAGCCGCAGGGCGGCAACAAGCCGACCGCGAGCAGCCTGGAGGCTGGTACGCCGTCAGGCCTCACCCAGTTCAAGGACCTCGACCAGGAGGGCGGCGACGACGTCCAGCAGGATCCGGGGCTGACTCAGAACCGGATTGCGAACGCGGCGGTCGACACCGGCTTCCGCGGCGTGGCTGTCTCGGCCTCGGCGAAGGATGATATCGAAACTTTTGCAATTTCCGTCGGCGGCGGTGGTTCGGTCGGCGTGGCAGTTGGTGCCGCCGTCAACATCGTCGATACCAAGACAAAGGCGTTCATCGGAGCCGATGCACAGATCAACCAGGACATGGCCGGCGCCGGAAATGCTGGACAGTCCGTGCTGGTTGCGGCGGCGAGCGACTTCAGCCATGTCGGCGTCGGGGCCGGTGCGGCCTTCGGCGGTTCGGGCGCGGGCGCGCCAGGCGTCGACGTATCGGTCATCAAGGTCGATACTTTCGCGACGATCAACGACGGCGCGGACGTGAAGGCGAACAACGACGTCGCCGTGATCTCCACGTCCAAGGAAAAGGTCATCGTCGTCTCCGCCGGCCTTGCCTTCAGTGGCACGGTCAGCCTGGCGGGCGGCGTCTCGGTGCTGTCGTTCGACACCGAGACCTATGCCCGCGTCGGCGCCAACGCGACGATTGTCGCCGGCGGCGACGTCGCCGTCATGGCCAAGGACGATTCCGAGGTGGTGGTGGTCGCGGGTGCGGTCGCCATCGGCCTGTCGGGCGGCGGCGCCGCCGGATCGGTCGCGGTCGTCACCGTCGACAAGCTTACTGAAGCGACGATCGGCGACAATGCAAGCATCGACGCCTCCGGCAACGGCGCCGGCATCGGCGGCGTGCTTACTGGCACGATCGTCGGCGGCGGCGATCCGAGCGGCTTCGGCACGGCCGAGGCGCATGGCGTCATTGTGCAGGCCGAATCGTCGGAAGAGGTCACCAACGTGACAGTCGCCGGCGCCGGTGGCCTTTATGTCGGCTTGGCTGGCTCCGTCACTGTGACGCTGCTCAATTCGGACACCAAGGCGCTGATCGGGGTCGGCGCCGACATCAACCAGGGCGCGGCAAATTACGTCGCCCATCCGGGCACGGTCGCGGGCGCGCAGGGCGTCTATGTCAACGCTGCGAACGAGGTCCGGGTCACGTCCTTTGCGGGCGCTCTCGGCGCCGGTTTCATCGGCCTGGCCGGTGGCATCGACTTCGGTAGCATCAAGAACGACACGGTTGCCGCGATCAACGCCGACGCCATGGTGCGGGCGCGCGGCGACGTGTCGGTCAACGCGGTTGCAATCAAGGTTCTGCGTGGGTTCGCCTTCAGCGGCGGCATCGGCGTCGGCGGGCTCGGCGCGTCCGTGTCGGTCTGGTCGGTCGGCGAGGAATTCAGCGACTCCTATCAGGACAACCAAGGTGGCAGCGGCAACGCGACGAAGGACGACGGAAGCCCCAAGACCGCCAATGACGAGGCCGGCGGCCAGGCCGACGACGGTGTCGAAGGCGTCACCGGGGAATTGAGCCGCTTCGGCAGCAGCGCCAACAGCAATACGGCCGACTCGCGGGTCAAGGCCGGCGTTGAAGGCGCACGCGACAAGGTCGGCGCCAACGCGCTGACCTCCAGCGCCCTGACTAACAAGCTAACGGCCGCCGTCACCGACGAGCGCGGCACCACCGCGTCCGTCGAAGGCGGCGCCACGGTCGAGGCCGGTCACGACATCGTCGTGAACGCGCGTGAACAGATGGAAGTCGACATGTTGGTCGGCAGCCTGGGCGCCGGTCTTGTTGGCCTGGGCGCCTCGATTTCCGTCGTCAATGTGTCGGGGCAGGTGCGAGCGAAGGCCGGTGGAAGCCTGAAGGCTGGCAATGCCATCCGAGTCGAAGGCCATTTCGGCCAGGATGTCGATGTCACAACCGTCGCCTTGCAGGCCGGCTTCGTCGGCCTCGGCGCATCGGTCGCGGTGGTCAACGATACCAGCCGCATTCAGGCCGGCTTGCTCGACAACACAGTGGTCAACGACGCGGCCAGCCTTACGGTCTCGGCGACCAGCAACCAGACGTTCGACGTGCTGACGACCGGCATACAGGCCGGCGCGGTGGCCGTCGGCGCGTCCTACAGCGACGTCACCATCGGCGATGACGACGACAACACCAAGGAAGTCCTGGCCACGATCGGCGCGGGCGGTCAGATCGGGCAGACCGACACCGTCGGAGCCATCACCGTCCATGCGGACTCGACGATCAACGCGGATTCCGACACCTTCGCGCTTGCCGCGGGGCTCGGCGCGCTCACCTTCAATTTCGCTTTCGTCGATGTTCAGCCGAACGTAGAGGCATCGATTGGCGGCGGCGCCAACATCAATGCGACGGGCCTCCTCACGGTCGAGGCGTGGACGC
>NZ_RZSG01000780.1:0-2757 GCF_003997725.1 Mesorhizobium sp. M4A.F.Ca.ET.050.02.1.1 | reverse complement strand
ATGATGTCGCCAAGGCCAAGGAACTGCTCAAGCAAGCCGGCCTCGAGAACGGCTTCAAGGCGACGCTGAAGCTGCCGCCGCCTTCCTATGCCCGGCTTGGCGGCGAGATCATCGCCTCGGAGTTGCGCGACGTCGGCATCGATCTGGAGATCGTGCCCGTTGAATGGGCGCAGTGGCTGGACCAGGTATTTACCAAGAAGGACTACGACCTCACCATCGTCTCCCACACCGAGCCCAACGACATCGATATCTATTCGCGCAAGGACTATTACTTCAATTACAACAACCCGGCTTTCGACAAGGTCATCGCCGATCTGAACCTCACCTCCGACGAGGCCAAGCGCAAGGAACTGCTCGGTGAGGCGCAGAAGATCCTCGCCGACGATGCCGTGGTCGGCTTCCTCTACGAACTGCCGAAGGTCGGCGTCTGGGACGCCAAGCTGCAAGGCCTCTGGGAGAACGCGCCGATCCAGGCCAATGATCTCACCAAGGTGAAGTGGAGCGAGTGAACCCCAGCACTTCGTCATCAAAGGGTGGAGCAGCCACGCAGCGGCTGCGCAGACCCTAGGATCCATGCCATGGCTTGTGAGCGACCTCTGCGTTGCAGAATACAGGAGGCCCATCCGTGAAGACAGGAAAGCGTGACCTGGGTTCTGCATCGTCGCGCTCTTCGACCTCTGTCACGTCATGGATCCTGGGGTCTTCGCGACGTTGCTTCGCTCCTGCTCCGCCCCAGGATGACGAAGCCCGGGCGGTCAGCCTTCCATGAGTGCCTACCTCCTCAAGCGTCTGATCATCGCCGCCGCCACGCTGGTGCTGGCCTCCATGGTGGTGTTCGCGGTGCTGGAGATCATCCCCGGCGACCCGGCGCGGCTGATGCTGGGCATGAACGCCAGCGCCGAGCAGGTCGAGGTGCTGCGCAACCAGATAGGGCTCAACGCGCCGCTGGCCTTGCGTTACCTGCATTGGGCGGGCGGGTTGCTCAGCCTCGATTTCGGCCGCTCCTACACCTATTCGGTGCCGGTTATCGATCTCGTGCGCGAACGCGTCGTCGTCTCGCTGCCGCTGGCGCTGATCGCGCTGGCGCTGTCCACCGCTATCGCCATTCCGGTCGGGATTTATTCCGCCATCCGCCACGGCCGGGCCGGCGACGCTATCGCCATGGGCGCCGCCCAACTCGGCGTCGCCGTGCCGAACTTCTGGTTCGCGCTGATGCTGATCTATCTCTTCGCCGTCTGGCTGCGACTGGTGCCGGCCGGCGGCTTTCCCGGCTGGGGCGCCGGTGCCTGGCCGGCGCTGAAATCGCTGCTTCTGCCGGCGGTCGCCCTTGCCCTGCCGCAAGCCGCGATCCTTGCCCGCGTCGCCCGCTCGGCACTGATCGAGGTGCTGCACGAGGACTATGTCCGCACCGCCCGCGCCAAGGGCATGCCATACCGCGCCGTGCTCTGGCGGCACGCGCTGCGCAACGCCATGATCCCGGTACTCACCATTCTCGGTTTGCAATTCGCCTTCCTGCTCGCCGGCACCATCATTATCGAGAACGTCTTCTACCTGCCCGGCCTTGGACGGTTGGTGTTCCAGGCCATCACGCAGCGCGACCTGATCGTCGTCGAAAGCGTCGTCATGCTGCTGGTCGCCGCCGTCATCGCCGTCAACCTCCTCGTCGACCTCTCCTATGCGGTCGTCGATCCGCGCCTGAGAAGCCGGCAATGACGCTCCATGTCGACATCCCCGAAGAGACCGTTGGCGCACTGCTGGCCAAGGCGTTCCGCAACCGGTCCTTCCTCGTCGGCTTCGCCATCACCGCGCTGGTGGCGGCGATAGCGATGCTCTCCTATGTCTGGACGCCCTATGATGTCACCAGGCTGGTGATCTCGGACAAGACCCTGACGCCTTCATGGGCGCACTGGTTCGGCACCGACCATTTCGGCCGCGACATCCTGTCGATGATCATGGTCGGCGCCCGCAACTCGATCGCCGTGGCGCTGGTCGCGGTCGGCATCGGCATGGGCGTCGGCGTGCCGCTCGGCGCCTTTGCCGCCGCGCGCGGCGGCCTCGCCGACGAGGCGCTGATGCGGCTGAACGACCTCGTCTTCGCCTTCCCCGCGCTGCTGTCGGCGATCATGATCACCGCCATCTTCGGGCCGGGCGCGATCAACGCCATCATCGCCATCGGCATCTTCAACATTCCCGTTTTCGCGCGCGTCGCCCGCGCCGGCGCTCTCGCCATCTGGCCGCGTGAATTCATCCTGGCCGCGCGTGCCGCCGGCAAGGGGCCAACGCTGATCACCATCGAGCACATCCTGCCAAACATCGCCACGTTGCTCCTGGTGCAAGGCACCATCCAGTTCGCGCTGGGCATCCTTGCCGAAGCCGGCCTTTCCTATGTCGGCCTCGGCGCGCAGCCGCCGATGCCGAGCTGGGGTCGCATGCTGTTCGACGCGCAGACGCGCATGGTCGTGGCGCCGTGGATGGCGATCTTTCCGGGCATGGCGATCGTCGTCACCGTGCTCGGCCTCAACCTGCTGGGGGACGGCATCGCCGACATCCTCGACCCGAAATCGCGGCGGCAGCGATGAGCCTGCTCGAGATCGAGAACCTGTCGCTGGCGATCGGCGACACGCCGATCCTGAAGGGGGTCGAGCTTGCCGTGGCACCGGGCGAGGTCATGGGGCTTGTCGGCGAGTCCGGCTCGGGCAAGTCGATGACGGCGCTCACCGTGATGCGGCTTCTGCCCTTCGCGGCGCGTGCCGGCGG